>JANLYU010000128.1:0-5269 GCA_031365785.1 Flavisolibacter sp.
TTGCAACACCAGGCAAATTTGAAAGGGCTGATTGTTTCTAATATGGTAGCGAGTGCTCCTGAGTATGGAAAATATGCGGAAAACGTTCTCTCCAAACAAATGGATCCTGCAGTGCTTTCTGAGATCCGAAGCATGGAAAGAGAAAAAGATTACAATAACCCCAGGTACATGGAGTTGCTGATGCCTAATTTTTATCACCAGCACTTATGCAGACTGGCAGATTGGCCAGACCCTGTAATGCGATCCATGAAACATATCAATAGTGCCATTTACACCCTGATGCAAGGGCCTTCGGAATTTGGAATCAGTGGAAGGTTAGCCACATGGGACATCAAAAATGAACTCAAAAAAATCAGCGTACCTACTCTCATGATTGGTGCCCGGTATGATACGATGGATCCGGCTGCTATGGAAGCACAAAGTAAATTGGTGCAGCATGGCAATTACCTTTTTTGCCCCAATGGAAGTCATCTCGCGATGTGGGACGACCAGCGGGTTTATATGAAGGGGGTCATTGACTGGATCAGAAAAGTAGATGCGGGTCAATAAAAAATTTTATGAAATACAATGATCTTTTTTTTGGATTTCTTACAGGAAGAGAAATAGAGTGAAGAATCATACGTTGATTCAAATATTCAAAGTCGTCAACCCAATACTCCTGCCGTTTCAATACTTTCAAGCTTCCAGGGTATGTTCATGTTCTTTTACCGCGTTGATTATGTTTTTCATCAGTGGTGAAGCATGCAATACGGAAGTATGCTGAAAAAATAATTCGCCGGGCAGCCTCGATACGATTTTATTACCCGGGAGCAGGCACAGCAGGTCTTCCTGTATATTATTCAGGGTATATTCTGTAAAAAAAGGGGTGTTGCGCACAGACACTACCGCATGGAAGGTAACGTCCTTGTAAGTAAAATAAATATTGAAAATGCGCGCCATGTTTAATTCAAAATGGTGGTTTGAAAAATACGTCGCTTAAATCCTGGGGTAACGGCTAGCCTGGTTGGAGGATTCTTTAATTTACGAATTTAAGTTGTGTTTAAAAATTTTATGTTGCCTTTTATCAGGAAGAAATGCCATTCAGAAAATTCTTTTGAATAAATTCTGCTACGCTAACGAGGTTCTTAGTTTCTTCAAATACAGCCAGCTGCCGGTCGGCGCCGGTGCCCTGTTCCAGCATTTTATGTACATAAGCCAGACGATGACGGGATCCCAACTGATCCACCACGTCATCCACAAAATCCAGCAATTCATAGATCAGAACACGGGTATTGATCTCTTCCTCTTTGCCGAAATCGATCAGGTAGCCATCGATCCCATATCTTCCTGCGCGCCATTTATTTTCGTTGATGAGGGCCCGGGGATACTGAATAAAATTCATGTTTTGGAGGCGCAGTTTGTAAATTTTTGCACAAACCGCCTGGAACAGGGCGGTGATAGCGATGGTTTCATCCACCGTCATCGGTACATCGCAGATCCGGAATTCAACGGTATTGAAAAAAGGATGCACTCTGAGGTCCCACCAGATCTTCTTTGCATTATCAATACAATTTGTTTTCATCAAGATCCTGATGTAATTGTCATAGGCTTCTATGCTATCAAAAGTTTCAGGTATGCCAGTTCTAGGAAATTTATCAAATACCTTGGTGCGGAATGATTTATACCCCGTTTGTCTGCCCACCCAAAATGGAGAATTCGTACTCAGTGCATAAATGTGCGGAAGAAAATAGCGGGTAGAATTGGCAATATGATTAGCCATTTCCCGGTTTTCCATGCCTACATGAACGTGCAGTCCGAAAATTAAATTACTTCTGGCGGCTTCCTGTAATTCATTGACGATTTCATTGTAACGTGCATGGTCAGTGATCAACTGACTTTGCCAGTGGCTGAACGGATGCGTTCCGGCAGCGCCCATGGCAAAGCCAAGGCTTTGTGCAATTTCAGAAATGGTTTTGCGCAGGATGGCCACATCTTTATAGGCTTCATCAATATTCTGACAGATGTCGGTTCCCACTTCCACCACAGCCTGATGCATTTCGGCTTTTACTTTATCCTTGATGATCTTCTGTCCTTCCTGAACTATCTTTTGTTCATGGCTTTTGAGTTCCTTCGTATCAGGATCCATGACCATATACTCTTCTTCCACGCCCAGCGTAAAATGTTTAAAGTTTGGATGACTCATGGCTCAATGTATTGTTGATTGGGGCTGATCATTGATTGAAATGCTGTTCCTTATGGTACAAGAGGTTTTCCAGAAGCATTCCTTTTTACATATTCTCCCCAGGTAAGATTATCATATCCATCTTTTAGGCCCATGGCTTTTTCAATGGCATAATTGGCTGCTGTTTCCACTACCCATTCAAAATTATCTTCTCCCACACTGGTACGTTCCGCGTCAGGTGCCGGATTCCCGAAATCTATGGCATAGGGTATTCCATCCCGGATAGCCAGTTCCACAGTATTAAAATCATAACCAAGGAAATGGTTGATGCGTAAAACAATGTCTTCCATTTGTTGCAGCCGTTCTGGGCTGGGATTGAAATTGGCCTGGTAGCGTTGGTGATGGGGGTTGCGGGGTTCGTAAGACATGATCCGAACCTGTTTCCCGCCTATACAGTAACATCTATAGTATTCAGAAAAAATAATTTCTTCCTGTAACAGCATGACCAGTTGTTCCGTTTCCTGGTGATGCTGGTAAAAAGCATCTTTATTTTCCAACCGGTAAACGTTTTTCCATCCACCACCTGCATAAGGTTTCATGTAGGCAGGGAATCCTACATAATTAAAAATGCCATCCCAGTCCAAGGGATAGGCCAGGTTGGAAAACGATTCGCTGGTGGTGCCCGAAGGAAGTTCGTAGGAAGGGAGAAGAACCGTTTTGGGAATCGGCACACCTACCTGTGTCATGAGACAGTTATTAAAAAATTTATCATCTGCACTCCACCAGAAAGGGTTGTTGATCACCGCCGTTCCAGTGAGTGCTGCATTTTTTAACCAGGCCCGGTAGAATGGTACATCCTGTGAAATCCGGTCTATGATGACTGCATATCCACTTTTTTCTCCCTGTATCACTTTGTCTATCCGAACAGGTTCCGCGTAAATGTTCTCTATGCCTTTGCTGTTGATCCGTTCAATGAATGCGGTGGGAAAACTCCTTTCCTGTCCGTAAAGAATGCCTATTTTTTTCATATCAAAAATTTGGTCGGTTGATTCCGGTAGCAACCCATTAAAATACAATTTAATTGCAAGGCGAAAAAATTAATCCACCAACTTTCATAGGCAATCTAACGTTGACTGGAACCTGTTGAAACATTTTCCACCACGGAAAATAGGTTCCAAATATGGAGCAGCCTTCTAACTTTTACAGATGACAGACGTTGAATTTTATATACTTGGTACCTGTAATCCATTACGCAGCCGGAGAGCTCTTTCATGAAGCAATGCATTATTTTTGGCCTCATGCTAACTGTTGATTTAGCCCACCTGTGGGTACAACAAATAGAAATTGATTCTTCCAGTCTGAAAAGGAAAGTTGCTGTTGATATCTACATTCCCAAACAGATCAACGATCCTTCTGAACTTTCCCTTCTCCTGATCAATGATGGGCAAAACCTTCCTGAAAGTAATTTTGGAAATCAGCTGGACCAAATGACGGGTTCTGGTGAACTTCGTCCTTTATTTTGCGCGGGTATCCATGCAGGATGGGACAGAAGGAATGAGTATGGAACTGCCAAAGTGCTTGATTTTATGGGTCGGGGAGTAAAGGCTGGTGTTTATCAGCAGTTTATTATTCAGGAATTACTGCCTGTTTTACATAAAAAAGCAAAGGTGAAAGACTTCAGGCAAAAAGGATGTGCAGGTTTTTCCCTGGGTGGACTTTCTGCATTGGATATGACCTGGAATTACCCTGAAATATTTTCCATAGCTGGTGTATTCTCAGGATCTCTATGGTGGCGAAAAAAAAGCCTCGATGATGATTATAATGATCATACAGATCGAATTATGCATCAGTTGATTCGGCAGGGCACCTACCATTCCCATTTGCGTTTTTATTTTATGACAGGGTCGCTGGATGAAAAAGCTGACAGGAATCAAAATGGGATCATTGATTCCATAGATGATACCCTGGCACTCATTGATGAATTAAAACACCTCGGGTATAAAAGCGAAAAGGCGATTTATTATATGAATGATGAGGAAGGCAGGCATGACATGGTCACCTGGGGAAAAGCAATGCCTCATTTTTTAAAATGGGGGTGGGGGAGATCCAATAAAGAGGGTGCATCAATCATAACCTCTTCATACACTGAATAAAATAGAAAAACATCCAGGTTACGGATGTTTTTCTAATAAATGAGCTGTTAAAAAATCAAACGGAAACCGATCTGGCTAATCCACCTTGCACTGAGGCCTGCCTGTGTGCTGGTGCTCAAACCATAGGGAGATCCGGTTTGTGGGGTGAAACTGTATTTAGGTGTTAAATCCGTTGCACTAACAAAACCGTTGAAAGTTAACAGTGAATAATTATCATTGGAAAGGAAATAGGTTTTACCCCAATCCCGGTTCAGCATGTTGGTAAAGTTGTATACATCATAGCTTAACTGGAAAGTATGGATTTTACCAGATAGTTTCACATTGAAATCCTGCTGCAGCTTCAAGTCTAAGATTTTTGAAAACGGAAGTCGGTCTCCGTTACGCTCCGCAAAAGAACCCCGGTTTTTGTTCAGGGCTTTGTGGTTTTGAATATACTCTTCAAACAACAGCTTTTGTTGTGCACCTGTATACAGTACTCCATTCACGGTAACATTATCAAATGTTTGCGCCTGTAATTCCGCTGCTGTGGGAACATAGATCAGGTCATTGGTTTCACTGCGGCCGTTATCGCCTACGATGCTGTTGCGGTAGACGTAACTGAATGGACTGCCCGACTGAAGGTTATAAACCAGGTTAATCGTGGTTGCCAGCCTGCCATGCGCATAGGAAAACTTTTTGGAAGCAAAACCATACACCCTGTGTCCAAGGTCAAAATCTGATGTGGATCTGGTTACAAAATTCCTTCCGTTGATAGTTTCCATGAAGCGCCATTGCGAATTGTTCTGAGAGCTGGTTCCTTCATTGGTTACCATTGAATTGCCATAGGTATAACTGATGTTGAAGGAAAAGTTTTTTACGAAATTTTTATTGATTCCCACTGTAAAGTTGTAGGAAAATCCTTTTGCACCAGGGTTATTATATAATAAAAACACATTGCTCTGGTAGGGATTGACAC
>JANLYU010000152.1:0-6240 GCA_031365785.1 Flavisolibacter sp.
AGCGATTATAGATCTGCACTGTTGCTCCCGGGTAACTTTCCAGATATTTTATTTCCCAGGTATCATGGATACCATCGCCATTCGGTGAAAATGTATTGGGCAAGGATGGAGCTTTCAAATACTTCACAAAAACCTGGTCGCTGGCAGAACAGCCTTCCTGGGAAGTTACCTTGAAAGTATACATGATGTCATCGATGGGTGTACTGACAGGCTGGGGAATGTCCAACCTGTTTAAATAGTTAGAAGGCCACCATAAATAGGTCAGGTTATTCCCGGAAGCTGAACCTAACAACATGGTGGTGCCACCATCCAGAACATAGCGGTCCGGTCCGGCAGTCATTACTGGTACAGGAAATACAAGAACTGATTGTTCCACAAAATTAATACACCCATTATTTCCTGTAAATGTGTAGCGTAACAAATGGTTACCAACACCTGCAGTCATGGGGTTGAAGAGCCCTGAGGGAGATACTCCGGATCCGGTGAATATTCCCGATCCCATAAGTCCATTGGAAATACCTTGGTTGATCTGAAAAGGCTGTACGTCTGAACACACACCAGGTAAAGGTGATAACATGATTTGCGGGGTCGCTTTTATGGTGATGGTTTTTAGTGAAGTACTCGAGCAGCTGTCGCCGGAATAAACCACCACACGAATTGTATAATCCCTGGTAACCGGCGAATAGAATTCCGGATAAATATGTTTGAACACACTTCCAGTTGCCGGAAAACGAACGATCGTCATAATGGTCTGGTCATTTACATGATCCCAGTAGATTTCAATTTTTGTGATCCTGCCCACATCAATGGTAGATAGATTGGTGATGCTAACTGTATCATTGCTGCACAAGGAGGTTCCAGAAGTGAGATCGAAAGATGATTGAGGCTGGGAGCTGTTAACAGTAAATTGTTTAGACACTGAAGCTATACAACTTTTATCTGAAGTAACAGTGAGTTGAACAGTGTAAGGTCCTACTACAGAATACTTATGCCTTGGATTTTTGAAAGTAGAAGTATTTGGATTGGAAGGGTTGGCATTGATATCTCCAAAATTCCACAAATAGCTGAACTTGGATTGTGAACTGTCGGCTATTGAGGATGAATCTTTGAATTGTGAAAAAGGGTCTTTCAAACAATTGTCAGGAATAATAAAGTCCGGTATGGGAACTGGATTCACCACAACAGATTGTGTAAGAACATTGCTGTTGCAGCCCTTATCAGAGACCACCACAAGCCTAACTGGGAAGGTTCCTGTGGAGTTAAAATTATGTATAAATGGAACATTAGAATTGTTCATCAAAATAGTTCCGTCACCCAGGTCCCATGTCCATTTAACAATAGCTCCTGAAACAGACACCGAAGCATCTTTGAAAGTGATATCTTTTGAAATGCAGTCAGGAACTGAAAAAGAAAAAGAGGCTGTGGGCAATGAATGTACGACCACCTGTTGGGAATAAATGGCAGACAAACAACCAGTAGCAGTTATTGCGGTAAGCGATACTTTGTAAGTACCCGGAGTGGCGTAATCATGAACAGGGTTTTGTTGGGTGGAAGAAGTAGCATCACCGAATGTCCATTGCCATTGAACCAGATTGCTCCCAGCAGCAGTGCTTTTGTCGGTAAAGGTCACTGGTGTTCCCAAGCAAATTTCGGAAGGAGCACTGAATAAAGCCTGAGGCGGTGCATAAATAGTATTCACCTGACGAGAAATACTATCCTTACAGCCATTATTTGATGTAACCACAAGAGAAGTATTAAAGGGTCCGGTAGATGCAAAATTATGTAGTGGACTATTTACTGTTGACATACCCCCGTCAGTAAAATTCCATTGGTAGGTGAACAGGGATTCAGTACCATCGGAGATCGTTGAGGTATTGGTAAACTGCACGGCCCCCCCCGGTAAGCAAGCATTACCAAAAATAAAGTTGGCAACTGGATTGGTATATATAGAAAGGGTTTGAGTGGCCAGTGCACTTTGACAACCGCTGGCAGTTTCCACTTTAAGAGTCACTGTATACATCCCCGGAGATCCAAAGCTGTGTGCCAGTGGGGCATTATTCGATACTTGCACTAAAGGTGAACCATCACCAAAATTCCAGAACCATGTAACAACCGGGCTACCTAATGAAGTTGACAAATCCTTAAATGTTACTGATTTGTTGACACAAACAGGCGTGGAAAAATTAAATTTGGCAACAGGTGGGTTACTTAATGCAATAGTTTTACTTATCGTGTCCGACAAGCAACCAATATCCGTGACCACGGAATATTTGATATTAAAAGTACCGGCAGTATGATATAAGTGGATGGGGTTACGCATCCCGTCAACAGATCCATCTCCAAAGTTCCATAACCACTTAATGGCCGGTCTTCCATTAGAATTGGTATTATCATTGAAATGAACGCTATCGGATACACATCCATTGGCTGAAAAGCTAAAATCTGGAACAGGACGGTCAAAAACCTGTAAATCGTAATTGATTTCCTGTTCTCCACTGCAGCCTTCCGAAGTAGGATTTTTTGCAATGATTTTTATAATATAGGTACCTGTGGAATTAATGGTATAAGGGCTCTTTAACCTGTACCTGAACAACTGTTTACCATTGACATTCCAGGTAGAGTCATAGAGTGGTGACAAATCAGTAATATCATTAAATAAACCACTAAAAAGCCATTTGATTTCTGTAGGCTGGTAAGGAAAAGTAGTAGCAAAATAAAAGGGGGAACTTTTACAGGCTGCCGGGAAATTAACCGTGGCGTATTGGTTCTGAACGGATACAAACTGATACAGATCTTTTACATTCGCTCCTGCATTATAACCATATGACTCCGCAGGTCCATACCCATAAGCAATGGCATTAAAACTAGAATCTGACTGAATGGTATGTTGCCCCGGGGATACATTCTGGACGAGATAGGAATACGCAGAATTCTGAGGATGAACAGTAAAGGATGCTGTGGGCAGGTTGCCATCAATCCTAAAAGAGTTGAGGGAACTTCCCCCATTGGGTATGACTACATTTACATAATGGGATGTAATTGCAGAATTTTGAGTGGAATTTATAATGACCTTATCTATGTTCTGTTCTACAGGAGAAAGATAGATGACTTCAGGATCACCATTTCCACCGATGGCTGTATTGCCACACTGGTTGGCTGAGGTGATATACTGCGCTACCATTACAGGTTGGTTAGCTTCAATCAGGTTAGGGGTGTTATTTTGCCCGATCTGGTAATAAAAATTATTAATCAAGCCCGTCTGCACCACCCCATTGACCTTCACTACAGTTCCTGGATCTGTCACCGCTATTCTGAAATAATTAAAGGGCATCTGGCTAGTTGGTACGGTGAGGTAGTTCTTACCCCAGGCATTTTTAGGAAATGCCTGGACCATATAGTTATCTGCTGAATTTGAACTGGGTCCCAGGGGACATCTGATATTAATTTTCCCGCTCCCGGAAAAAACTGCTATCCTCTTACAACTGGTGGTCCCTGTACTGATGCTTCTGATTTTCGATCCAGTGAGGTCAACCCCTTCATTTCCGGCTATGATTCCAAGAGCATTGAATACCTGGCCCTGTGTTAAACTAAAGGTGTAGGTAGACCCCGCTGACATGGTCTGGGTATTAGCACTGGGAATGACTTCGATTTTTGTGGTGCCGGTGTCTGTAGCAATGGCATAAAAAAAAGCATTAGAGTTGCCTTCATTGGAGTGCTGATCAAAATTGATGGAATAATACTCTTTGCCAAGGGTTGCAGTTGGAAAAAGGAGGGTTGCGCCGGATACATTTCCATTGTAAATATGGGCGTAAGCAACAATAGGCCTGTCGCTAGAAATGTGTATGCCTTTGTTGCTGATGCCTTCCTGTATCAGCCTGGCATCCTGGGATCCAGTTTTGGGCAAGGCACTAGTTGTAAAAATTGTATTTGCCGGAATGTTAGTATAGTTCTGAACATAACCAAGCGATGGAATCTCAACTTTTACATTGGTCACTGCTTCGGTGGCAAAATATAAAACCATGTCCTGGGTACCACCAATGTTATTTTGAAACATTCTGCAATGAAGGCCATATCCAACCCAAAAATCTTTCCCCTTGTTTGAAAAATCCTGTCCTGAGGCCAGGTTGTAACCAAGTATGGATAGTAAGCAAATGGTACAGAAAAATCGAGATCTCATCAATTAGGGGTATGATGCAATTTAATACAATCTGCCAGATAAAACTTTTCAAAGCTGAGAAGGCCAATGATCCATCGTAAAGTAATCACTTCCTATTCTTCAGCGCTGGGCGTTCATCCATAACAATTTCTAAGAACAAAAAAACTATTTATACGTCTTAATAACAAATAATAATGTTTAATAGCCAGTCTAAACCTATTATAATCATTATATTATACATAAGAATTAATAAAAAATATAATACTTTTTAAAATGCCGTATATTCTTTCTTTTTGTGATTACATTGTCACGTTTTTTTAAGTCATTACATTTTTTAATAAGCTAAATATCAATGAATTGTAAAATACTCAAACACTATAATATTTAGTTTTCATTTAATTTGATCTATCAATTACAATCCTAAATAAATTAGCACCAATTTTTTTGAAAAAAGGCCTATTAAGGCCTGCATCATTTTTGTATAATAAACATCATGAGAATATCAATACTTCCCCTACTCTTTGTTTTAAGTTTGGCAGGATGTGCTAAAGTGAAGGATCCGGAATTCAGAAGGGTGGGCAATTTTCGTTTAAAAGGGTTAAGCCCTGTTCAAACTACCATCAGTTTTAATGTGACCTACTTCAATCCAAATACATTCGGTGTTACCCTCAAGGAGGCCCAGGCCGACGTATTCATGGATTCCGTTTATCTGGGAAAATTCACCCAGGATTCCTCCATTAAAGTGGGCAGAAATACAGAATTTACCCTGCCATTTTCAGGTTCGATCCCGTTAAAAACAGCCTTAGAATTAGACTTAAGGAATATTGGTCAGCGGGAAATTTTTTTAAGGGCAGAAGGCGATGTAAGAGTGGGCAAAGCAGGCGTTTTTGTTACCAAAAAAGTTCATTACCAGGGGAAACACAGACTGGATCAAATTCAGATCAAGTTTTAATAAATAGAGCTGTGCTATCAATGTTTGAGAATGGGGCCCCCGCCGTCTTCCGGTTTTTTACAACATTTTGGAAGGGATTTGTAAACTTCAGGGTTTGCTTTAATTTCGTTGGCATCGTATCCCGCATTCGCGATGGCAGCTTTCAGGTTTTCTTCATTGGTTCTATCGATAAGATACTTGACAGTGGTTTCTTTTTTCTTCACGTTCACATTGGCAAAAGTTACTCCATCATACCTCCTTAAAAGTTCCTCTATCGTCTTTTTACATTGATCACATTGAACTGTGGGCGTGCTGATTTTTACTACCTTGATAGGCTTTATCTGAGCTGATGCAGTGGATAACAATAAGACGACACAGGCGGATAAAATCAGACTTTTCATCGGTAATGTTTCAACGAATTTATTAAAGTCCGGTCCAGTTTTCAGGTTCCTGACGCCATTTTAACAAAATATCCATCTCTTCTGTCCCGATGATCCCTTTTTGCCGGGCTACCGTCAATAGAGACGCATAATTAGTGAGCGATTGAAGGCGGATGGCTTGTTGTTGAAAAGCCCTGGATGCCAATTCAAACTGATAATTGAATATAGACACCATACCTTCTGCTTCCAAGCCGGCTTTACGCAATATGTCAACGACCTGTAAACTACTTTTACCAGTAGACACCAGGTCTTCAATGATAATTGCTTTTTGCCCTTTTTTGAAGTGCCCTTCTATCTGGTTACCCATTCCATGTTCCTTTGGTTTTGGACGTACGTAAATAAATGGAAGTTTTAGCTGATCTGCTACTAATACACCCCATGGAATACCAGCAGTAGCTACGCCAGCCACCAATGATGCATCTGCGAACTGTTCGAAAACCACATTGCACATTTCGCTTTTGATGTAATCCCGGATATAAGGCTGAGAAAGAATGACTCTGTTGTCGCAATAAATAGGACTTTTCCAACCACTGGCCCAGATATACGGCTGACCAGGACGAAGCTGAACTGCTCCGGTTTGTAAAAGTTTTTCTGCAACTCCTTTTTGATTAGTCATGAGGCGAAGGTAATGGGAATGTAATCATTTGTGAATTTGCGCGTTGACTGATAGACGCCTTAATTCTTTTATTGTTTCTTTGTGCAAAGTTGTTTTA
>JANLYU010000118.1:0-6163 GCA_031365785.1 Flavisolibacter sp.
ACTTTATTTATTGGAACAAAAGGTAAAATGATGTGCAGCACCTATGGTGCCAATCCCCGACTGCTTCCACTGTCCAGAAATGATGAAGTGAAGGTGAAACAAAAATATCCAAGGGTACCTGGCGGTGCTGAAGGCCACTACGCGCAATGGGTGGAAGCCTGCATTGCCGGTTATGGTAAAAAAGAACTCAGCTCACCATTTGAAATGGCAGGACCTTTAACTGAAGCGTTGTTAATGGCGAACCTGGCGATCCGTGCAAAAGATATCAGAACCCCAAGGGCGGATGGAAAAAATTTCGATTTTCCAGGGCGTTATATCAAACTGATCTGGGATAATACCAATTTAAAGGTTACCAATTTTGATCCAGTTAACCAGTTCATTAAAAGAGATTACAGGGAAGGATATAAGCTGGTCATGTGAATCGTGAAGCTGCCCGCTTCAGGCGGGTGATGAATAAAAATAAAATTTTGCATTTTATCAATCTTACTTCAAATTTTAAACAGATCATATGGAACGCAGGGAAGCAGTAAAATATATTGGAATTCTCCTGGGAGGAACTGTGGTGGGTGCTGATGCTTTTTTATCAGGCTGTAAAACAAAAACAACTGATAGTAAAGAATTCAGTTCTGATGACATAGCCTATCTCAATGAGATCGGGGAAACTATTCTTCCAGCTACCGCCACACCAGGTGCTAAGGAAGCAAACGTGGGGGCTTTCATGACGGTTATGGTCAATGATTGTTATGAGGAAGGCGACCAGAAAGCATTCCGTGAAGGCATGAATAAACTGAACGATGCCAGTAAAAAGAAATTTAATGATGTTTTCATGAAGATCACGCCCCAGCAGCGTCATGACCTCCTTGTGGAATTGGACAAAGAAGCAAAAGACTATCAAAAGAATGTAAGGGAATTCAACAACGCAGAGAATAAAAAAGAAAAAGATGAAACTGCAAAAGGAAATTTGAAATACAAAAAGCAGTACAAGTCTTCTCATTATTTTTCAATGATGAAACAGTTGACGCTCCTGGGTTATTTCACTTCCGAAGTGGGTATGACCAAAGCGCTGAACTATAAAGCTGTTCCGGGCCGTTACGATGGCTGTATTCCTTACAAAAAAGGTGACAAGTTGTTCGTTTAAATAACTAGTATGGCATATCATAGAAGAGAATTCATCAAATTATCGGCAGCGTTGGGATCCGGCGCAGTATTGTCTACTTTAGGCGGATCGCTCGCCAGTTGCAGTGCAACGAGGAGCATGAACAGTGTTCACGAAAACTTCGGACTACAGTTATATACCTTGCGCGATGTATTGCCGGCAGACCCTGAAGGCGTATTGCGGAAGGTGGCTTCATATGGCTACAAACAAGTGGAAAGTTTCGAAGGTCCGAAAGGCATGTTCTGGGGTATGAAAAATACTCAATTCAAGAAGTTGATGGATGAATTGGGCATGAAGATCGTTTCTTCCCATTGTGATATTAATAAAGATTTTGAAAGAAAAGCCGCGGAAGCAGCAGAGATCGGTATGAATTACCTGATCTGCCCATATCTGGGTCCACAGAAAAGCATTGACAATTTTAAAAAATTCGCAGCCACTTTCAACGAAAGGGGAGAAACCTGTAAAAAAGCAGGGCTCAGGTTTGCCTATCACAATCATGATTATAGTTTTATCCCCGTAGATGGACAATTACCGCAGGATGTAATGATGCAGCAAACCAACAAAGACCTGGTGGATTTTGAAATGGATATTTACTGGGTCGTCACAGCAGGCCAGGATCCTAAGGTATGGTTCGATAAATACCCCGGACGTTTTACGCTGAGTCACATTAAGGACCGTAAGAAAAATGCCCCATTATCCGACAAGAATGCTTCCATTGATGTAGGAAAGGGATTCATTAATTTCAAGGACATCCTCAAAGAAGGTCAGAAAAATGGTTTGAAATATTATATCGTTGAACAGGAATTGTATGAAAATACAACCCCGTTAGATGCAGCTAAGGCCGACGCGGTTTATCTGAAGAATTTCTGAACCGATCAGTGATTCATGGAGTCTTTTACCTTGGACGAATCAATGGGTTGATTGGCATTCAGGTTCACACTGTTTGCGGTATCCGGCACATTTCCATTGACATTCTGAACATTGGTTGGACTGGGCGTTGGTTCAGAGTTAGCCGTACTGTTGTTGCAGGCAATCAAAACCATAAGAACACCACCGAAAGACAATAATTTTTTCATATCTTTTTTTGAATCAGGCAATTTAACAACAATTATTCAATCAGCCATTTCCCCACGCTGCTTTACTAAAATTCTATAGGCGGTAATTTGTTATTCTGGAGTTCACGTTTGTATTTCTTCATATACCGACTGTTCTTTTTTACTCCTATGCTTGTAGCAAGACCACTAAAGGCTATTTTAACGATGTAGTTGAAGAATGAACGGTCGCGCAACCTTTCAAAATAAACCAGCCCGGTTCGTCCATTATTATTCTTTTTAACCAATAATGTGTTGACAAGACTCGTCAGAATTTTGGTGAAAAAAGAAGTCTTGTTTAAATCACCACCTTTGATCAGCTTGATATGCAGGTTGTGATAATACATTTGCATCTCTCCCAATGCTATGTTGTCTCTTCCAATGGCCCTCAGGTGAAAAGAATCAATGGTTCCGGAAGTGATGACCACATTTGAAAGCGGAGCTAACACCGGATTCAAAAAGGAAAGTGAAGTGGGCCTCATTCGCATCGTCATTAAAAATCCACTCAATGAATCCTTGTAAGATTCACTCACCGCCAAATGCACCAGGGCTGAATCCATAAGATAAGTATTCGCCTTCAGCACAAATGAATCCTTGCTGGTGATATTCTGGTTCTTGATATTGTGAAGGTGAAGATTCAGGTGATTCAGTGAAAGAGTGCCTTCGGCGCGGGTCTTGGGATGCCTTTCCGTATACAACAGGGTACCATCTAAAACATGTAATTTCCTGACCCCTACAGGAAAAGGTATTTTCTTAATCATATCTACGGGAAGCGGCTTGATGATGCCTGACAAAAAAGGAGGTTTTTTATCCCGGTACACGGTGATCAAAGGGTTGTAGATCTCAATGGTTTCCGCTGTGAGGGTACTGTCTTTCTGATATTTTTCCAGACTGAAATCAGACATGGTTATAGCACCTGAATGGAAGGTGATATAATCAATCTGGTGGGAGCTCTGCGCCACCAGCGAATCTCTGGATTTAGTAGGATGGTATGTAAATGAATCCATCTTGAACAATTTCGCAGCAGAATTATAACCCGCATTATACCATTTCAGAGAAGTATTGCTGTCGGTATACTCTCCGGTAGCGCTTTTCAGCCATGCAGATACATTAGATCGAAGCAACCTGCTGAAATTAGAAGCGTATTCTGAAGACAGATTGATATTACCAACAGCTACCTGCTCCAAAGACAATTTACTTTTCCCTTTTCCGATCACTAAACTGTTCGGATGTTCTACCAAAAGATTGTTGATTTGTGCGCTCCAGAATGGTTTTCCCTCTTTTTGAGAAAGGTGGATGTTTGATATATCAAGGTCAATATTTCCCTGCTCCACACCATAGATCTCACCGGTGGATTTTACAAATGTGGCGGATGAGGTTTTTAGGGAAAGGCCTTCCAGTACTACAGAACCATTTTCCATTTTCAATCCTGTTGCTTTCACCACACTCCCCTTTCCCTTAGGAATATTGATGGTGGTCACGGAATCACTCTTGTGAAGCTCTACACTGATCAAAGGTTCAGTGGTAAGGATTCTGTCAATGCGCACAATGGGCCTGGTTTTGCCATCAGGTGCGGATGGGGTTGCATTCCATTTTCTCATGTTGATCACAGGTGACACCGCATCAACACTGGAAAGGTGGAAATCTTTATTCATGATGGCATTCACATCTGCTGAAAAATTGATCCGTGGTGAAGTAAAACTGAGGGAGTCTCTTTTACTAATGCTTTGAATTTCTACTCCATTCAAGTAGGAAGGAGCGTCGTCAGCAATAGAATAGGATGCCGTTTTCAATAATAAGCCTGGCTGTTGAATGCCCAGCTGGTTTCCGTTCACAAATAAACCATTAACCGCTATGGGCGCCTTTCCATTTTTTACAAGGGAAGCCATTTTGAGTTGGTTGAAAAAAGTGGACACCTCAATTTTCCCATCTGTAAATTTCAGACTGGTATTTTTACCGGAAATATTCTTCAAAGTGATGTTTCCGTTCTTTTTGGATGTGGTCCCTGCAGGTTTGGAGTGTATGGACAAAGTAGCTTTGGCCCATTGCAGCCCATCCAATAAAATAGTTTGATTTTCATCATCTACCAGCATGTTATTGAGGTCCACACTGTGCATGGAGCCATTGATCATATTGGACTTGCTATTGATATTCAATTCATCGCAATGAAGCAGGTTGTCACCTGTAAACCTTATATTTTGCAGCTTCGCTGTAATGTCCTTGAGCCGGATTTGCCCTTTGGTGAAGGAAAGAAATTCAACAGCTCTGCGTAATCCTTCTTTATTGGTAGATTTCATCAGGCTGTTACTGTACAGACTGAGATTGAGATCTTCTACAACAAAAGATGCAGAAGGACCCATTTGCATGTTCAGCTGACCATTGATGATTTTGATCTTGTTCAGTGTCATGATGTCATCAAGGGTTTGCAGGGATGCAAAAAAATTAGTTTTCTTGGCTTTTTTAAGGTGCGGATTTTTCTTATAATAAATGATAGGATTGTACAGTGCTGCTTCTTCTGCCCTAAGGTTCTGTTCAAATATCAGTTCAAACCAGTCCAGGCCCGTAAGTTCAAAATAAGGAATCTTGAAATTTCTTTCACTTCTTGCTTTTGTACGGCTGGGCTCTGTAGTGACAATGAAATTATTGAGTACGATTTTGTTATTGAGGAACCGTATGCTGTCGAATGTATAAGCAGTGGAAGAATCTACATTATACAAATGGTAGTCTCTCACCAGCATGTCAAACTGTTTCACCACCACTGGTTTGGAGGAATCTGCATTGATCCGGAACCCCCGCATTTCAAAATTGTCTTTATTGGAATTGAACAGAGACCTTTTTTTGGCACCGATCATGTCAATGTGTATGCCCGCATCCTTTACCCCAACAAATGCAAGGTCAAGATCACCAGTGAGTTCCCTGACCAGTTTGTCGAGATCCGGTTTTTCTTTTTTCGCAGAGTCGGAGGGTTTTTTTCCAGGGTCAAGGTTGATGTCAAAGAAAGGATTTTCGCAATAAACGGAATCCGCCTTGATCAGGTTGTACCGGTACATGGCATTGAAGTCAACACCCACTAGTGACAATTTATTAAAAAAAATATTATAGCTGCTCTTGGAATGATTTGTAGCTACCGCCGTTACGGTGCAGCTGTCCAGCTCTACTCTTTTTTTGAACAACTGAAGTTTAAATGTTTTGAAGGAAAGTATGTGCCTGCCGCTAGGAAGAAAAATGTGCTGGTCGGAGGTGGTCAGTTCCACATTTTGCTCGTTGGCAATAAAGGCATCCCTTTTTTTGCCAGTATTCTCCTCTCTAATAAGGTCAAAATTAATTTTCGAGATCACAACAGGCTTGAAAGTTGAATCCATTTTGTTGATGAGACTGAGCCTTGCATTATTGATGATGATCCTCCTGATACCAAAAACCTCCAGCGCATCGAGCATGGAATTATACAACTGACCCATTTGCTGAGGTAGTGAAAGATTGTTTTTATTAGATACCGTTAAAGTATCCCGCCTCCATTGAAGCACTTCTATATCAGGATCGTGCAATTTGATGGAATCGAGCAATAATTTTTTCTGAAAGATCATGGGCCAGAAGGAATGAATTCTGAGCGTGAGTTTCCTGAACCTGATATGGTAACTAAGCGGCTGATTAATACTATCAGTACTCACCAGGTCTGCCCCGCGTAACTGGATCTTATTGGTAAAAAAATCAAAACTTACCTGAGCCAAGTCCAGCTTTAACTTTCCGTGGGATTTGCTGGCGATGATATCCTGCAGGTAACCCCTTGCATTATGAATAAACCAAAGATGAAGGGCAAATACAGCCAAAGCAAGCACGGCGACTGTAAGCACTAAAATTTTGACCGGGCGCTTGAAAGATGAAGGCTTATTCGATGTCATTGAGAAGAGAAATCATT
>JANLYU010000244.1:0-1693 GCA_031365785.1 Flavisolibacter sp.
GAATGTTGCGTGCTCCTGAGAAAACTACTTTGAGGTCTGGTACTTTGAAAGAATTAAAGTTCGACTTAACCGGTAACATGAACCGTTATGTGTGGAGCCTGGATAATAAAGTGGTTTCTGAATCGGATAAAATTTTGATTAAAAAAGGAGAAAACGTAAGGATCATTCTCTATAATAATAGCATGATGCGCCACCCCATGCACTTGCACGGACACGACTTCAGGCTATTGAACGGGCAGGGGGAATATTCCATCCTGAAAAATATTATAGACATCATGCCCATGGAAAGGGATACGATTGAATTTGCTGCCACCGAGCAGGGTGGCGATTGGTTCTTTCACTGCCATATATTATACCACATGATGAGTGGCATGGGCCGTGTGTTCAGTTACCAGGATACATTGACTGATAAAACAGACCTTACCAGTGCTTCAGTTGCCAAACGGGGACTTAATTCTGATGACAGGATGTTTCATTCAATGGCGAAAGTTGGACTGGAAAGTAATGGCAGCGATGGAGAATTCATGCTGGCCCAAACACGGTGGAAGGTAAGCAGCCTGTGGCACCTGGGATTGAGTAAGAAAGAAGGCTATGAAAGCGAAACCATGGGGGGCAGGTACCTGGGAAGAATGCAGTGGTGGTATCCTTATGCAGGCTTTGACTATCATTTTAAAACTCCAGGTGGCGGCCCTAAAAATATATTGGGTAATGAGGACAAGAACCTGTTTGGACAGGTAAGCAATAAGGACAACCGTAAAACACTGGTGGCCGGTATTGCCTACACGTTGCCCTTGCTGGCCATTGCCGATGCACGGGTGGATGGCAATGGAAAATTTCGGTTTCAATTGAGCCGGGAGGACATTCCGTTAACGCCCAGAATACGAATGAACTGGATGATCAATACCGACAGGGAATACGCTGCAGGTTTGCGGTATACCCTCAATAAATATTTTTCACTTTCAACGCACTACGACAGTGATATGGGTCTGGGGGGTGGCATCACCATTACTTATTAAATCTTTCTATAAATCTTAAAACAAACAACATGAAAAAAACAATGATGGTGGCTTTGGCCATTTTATTAGCCGGTTCCGCCTCTTTTGCCCAAAAAAAGCCGGCTCCGGCCAAAACCCATCAGCACGCAACAGCCAGTAAAAAATATTCCTGTACCATGCATCCTGAGGTGGTCAGTAACAAACCTGGTAAGTGTCCGAAATGCGGAATGAAAATGGTTGCTATGAAAACAAAAAAAACCGCCAAGAAAATGGGCGATATGAAAATGTAAATTTTTCACTATTTAATCATACAAATCAAATCAAATGGCTCACGAACATCACCCCCAGTTAATAGCGGCACTAACGAATTGTGCTGCAGAATGCAACCATTGTTTCGCCGCTTGTTTGGAAGAACAGGATGTAAAAATGCTGACTAAATGCATCAAGCTTGACAGGGATTGCGCTGACATCTGTACACTGGCAGCTTCCTTGATTGCAAGAAGTTCAGAACACGGCAAGCACTTACTTAAAGAGTGTGCTGAAGTTTGTAATGCCTGCGCTGAAGAATGCGAAAAGCACGCGAAGATGGGAATGGAACATTGCAGAAAATGCGCTGAGGCCTGCAGGGCATGTGCAAAAGCTTGCCAGGCCGCTTAATTAATCAGGGATGCCTTCGTATGGAGGCATCCTTCTAAACT
>JANLYU010000270.1:0-22380 GCA_031365785.1 Flavisolibacter sp.
CCGGCAAGGTGAAACTCATGTTTGTCAATTATCCTCACATGCCTACGGGTCAGTTGCCTTCGGTTACTTTATTCAAACAACTGGTAGCTTTTGCGAAAAAAAATTCTATTCTCATATGCCATGACAATCCGTACAGTTTTATTTTGAATGAACAACCCATGAGTTTATTGAGTATAGAAGGAGCCAAAGAAGTCGTGATTGAATTGAATTCGCTTAGTAAGTCGCATAACATGGCAGGATGGAGAGTCGGCGTGGTGGTAGGTAACCAACAAAGGATCGAAGAAATATTACGGTTCAAAAGTAATATGGACAGCGGAATGTTTCTTCCGGTTCAACGTGCAGCGGCTCGGGCGCTGGAACTAGATAAAGATTGGTATGCCCAGGTGAATGCCATCTACCTGAAAAGGCGGGAAAAAGCTTATGAATTACTTCAATTACTGAAGTGTACTTACCAGCAAAAACAGGCAGGAATGTTTTTATGGGCACGTATTCCGGATGAATTTGAAAGTGGTTATCAGTTGAGCGATGCAATTTTATACAGCGCCGGGGTATTCATCACTCCAGGGGGCATTTTCGGAACAGCAGGGGAAAAATATGTTCGGGTGAGCTTATGTAGTACAGAAGAAAAGTTTATGGCCGCTCTAAAAAGGATCAAGGAAAAAAAGGGTAACGTATCCGCTGACCTCATCACCATCAATCAACAGTCATGAATGTGGCCATTATCGGTGTGGGTTTAATTGGTGGATCGCTATCACTGGCGCTGAAGGATAAAGGCATTGCTTCGAAAGTGCTTGGCGTAGATTACAACATAGATCACCAACAGCAGGCGCTGGCATTAGGACTGGTAGATGAGATGGTGGAACTACAGGAAGCTATCTCTCAATCTGAACTGATCATTTTGGCGGTTCCGGTAGATGCAGTGATTGGGATGTTGCCTTCCTTGCTGGATGTTGTAAACTATCAGATAGTGATGGATGTGGGATCCACCAAAGAAACAATTTTAGAATCGATCAGGCAGCATCCAAAAAGAGGTCGTTTTGTAGCCACTCATCCCATGTGGGGAACAGAATTCAGCGGACCCGAAGCAGCGGTGCGCGGAGCATTTCAGGAAAAAGCAACGGTGATCTGTAATCAGGAAGATAGCGATGCTGACGCATTGCAAAAAGTCAAGGAATTGTATGGCCAACTGGGGATGCACCTGATGTACATGGAAGCGCATGAGCATGATGTGCATGTTGCCTATATCAGCCATATATCGCACATCACTTCATTTGCACTGGCAAATACCGTACTGGAAAAAGAGCGGGAAGAGAATGCGATCTTTGAACTGGCATCTGCAGGTTTTGAAAGCACGGTACGCCTCGCTAAAAGTAATCCTCTTACATGGGCATCTATTTTCATGCAGAACAGGGAAAATGTGCTCGATGTGCTGAATGAACACATCAGCCAGTTGAGGAAATTCAAGGCCTGCCTGGAAAAAGAAAATATGGAATACCTGGAGGAGCTGATGGTGAATGCCAATAAGATCAAGAAGATATTAAAGTGATGAGTGAAATTATTCGTTCATCAATTTTATAGAGACTGTTCGATAAGAGAGGTACGATGCCTTATTATATTAAGAGCGATTGACGCTCCGCAGTTAACACTGGAAAAAAAATTAATACTAATTAATGCAACAGATACAAACAGAAAATAGTGCCGTTCTGCAGGCGTGGAATAAAAGACCCATGATCATTTCAGGTCCCTGCAGTGCTGAAACAGAAACCCAGGTACTGGAAACAGCGCAACGGCTGGCGGTCACCGGCAAAGTAGACATGTTACGTGCGGGCATATGGAAACCGCGTACAAGGCCTGGAAGTTTCGAAGGGATCGGAGCCAAGGGACTGGTATGGTTACAGCAGGCCAAAAAATTAACCGGACTTCCAACAACCGTGGAAGTGGCCACCGGCAAACAGGTGGAAGACGCACTGCATTTCGATGTGGATGTTTTGTGGCTGGGTGCCCGCACAACTGTAAATCCTTTCAGTGTGCAGGAAGTGGCAGACGCCCTGCGTGGTGCCAATATTCCGGTAATGATCAAAAACCCCATCAATCCCGACCTTGAATTGTGGATCGGAGCGGTGGAACGTGTAGCCAAAGCTGGCATCAGGCAAATAGGATTGATTCACCGGGGGTTTTCTTCTTATGGAAATACCGAATACCGGAATGCCCCTATGTGGCACCTGGCCATTGAAATGAAAAGGCGCAATCCTGAATTGCTGATGATCAATGACCCTTCCCATATTTGTGGGCGGAGAGACATTCTTCAGGAAGTGGCACAGGAAGCAATTGACCTTGATTATGACGGGCTAATGATAGAAAGTCATATTGACCCCGATAAAGCCTGGAGTGATGCAAAACAACAGATCACTCCGGAGCAACTGGCCGAGCTGCTGGAAGGGATCATTTGGAGAAGAGAAGATGTGGCTTCCGAAGCCTATCACCAGGCGCTGGATAAATTGCGCAATCAGATCAATCACCTGGATGATGAAATGATGCAGATCCTCAGCCAGCGAATGAAAGTGGCAGAAAAGATTGCAGACTATAAAAAAGAAAACAACATCACCATCCTCCAAACTAACCGATGGAATGAAATCCTGAACAGGGCCTGCCAGCGTGCGGAAAAACTGGGGTTGAGCAGGGAATTCATCACTAAATATTTTGATGCTGTGCACATGGAAAGCATCAGCCACCAGACTAAAGTTTTCAATAGCTGATGAAAAAAACATTCCGCTTTGGCAACAGTGACGTGGATTTTTATTTCGAAGAAGATTTTTCTTCCCTGGGAAAAATTGCAGACCCCGATAAAACCATCTTACTTACCGACGAAAACCTGAATCAATTATATGCGGAGAAATTCCAATCATGGAAAACGATCACCATTAAATCAGGGGAAGATCAAAAAGTACAGGCTACTGCCGACCATGTCGTGCGTCAGCTGATGGACCTTCAGGCTGATCGTAGTTTTCTTCTGGTTGGCGTTGGAGGAGGGGTGATCACCGACCTGGCGGGTTATGTGGCTTCCATTTATATGCGGGGAATTTCTTTTGGCTTTGTACCCACTTCCTTACTGGCCATGGTGGATGCATCAATAGGGGGCAAGAATGGCGTGGATGTGGGCATGTACAAGAATATGGTTGGGACCATCCGCCAGCCTTCTTTTATTTTATATGATCCCCATTTTCTTCAAACACTTCCTGACCATGAATGGCGCAATGGTTTTGCGGAGGTCATTAAGCACGCTTCCATTAAAGATTCTTCCTTATTCAAAGAACTGGAACAGAACAACCTGAGCGATTACAGGAAAATGAAAAAAGAAGGATTACAACTGATCCGGAAAAATGCACTCATCAAAATAAAAGTGGTGCAGCAGGACGAAAATGAAAATGGTGATCGCAGGCTGCTCAACTTTGGACATACGCTGGGCCATGCCATTGAAAACCAGTATGGACTTTCCCATGGTGAAGCCATTTCCATTGGCATGGTGAAGGCCAGCCTTATTTCACACCAGTTGACAGGTTTTAAAAAAACAGAACGGCTGGTTCACCTTCTTGAAAAATATGGTCTACCTACTTCCTTTACATTCGATAAAGAAAAAGTGATCAGGGTGCTCCAGATGGACAAGAAAAAAGTGAATCATGGGATCAACTTCATCCTGTTGAAAAAAATTGGCAAGGCTGTGATCCAAGAAATTTCTATAGAACAACTTTATACAAATATTTGATGAGGGCTGTTGTTTCACCATCGGAGTTAAAAGGAATACTCACAGCAGCGGCATCAAAAAGTGCCATGCAAAGGGCCTGCGCCGCAGCACTGATTAAAGGTGGCGAAACCATCCTGCACAACCCGGGAATTTCTGCTGACGACGTAGCTGCACTTCACATCATACAACAGCTGGGCGCCACTGTTGAAAAGGGTACTGATACCGTGTTGATAAAAAGCAGTGGAGTAGCGGTGCAATCCAACGAAATAAATTGCGGAGAGAGTGGTTTATCCGTTCGCATGTTTACTTCGATAGCAGCATTGAGTGATGGCCAATTAAAAATTTCAGGGAGTGGAAGCCTGCTGAAGCGTCCCTTATCTTTTTTCGATGAAGTGTTGCCACAACTGGAAGTGCAATGCACAAGTAATCAGGGAATGCTTCCATTACTGATTAAAGGTCCACTGCATCCAAAAAACATTACTATTGACGGCAGCTTGTCGTCTCAGTTTCTGACAGGATTGCTTTTTGCA
Organism: Flavisolibacter sp.; assembly: GCA_031365785.1. Lineage (GTDB taxonomy): Bacteria > Bacteroidota > Bacteroidia > Chitinophagales > Chitinophagaceae > Flavisolibacter. Next base: position 4,273 of record JANLYU010000270.1, read on the forward strand.
TTCGCGGCAGCGAAGTCTAATGACATCACAATTCATGTGAATAGTCTCAATAGTAAACCCTACATTGACCTGACCCTGCAGGTAATGAAAGATTTCGGGTTACAGGCTCCGGTACATGACAACTACCAGACTTTTTATTTTTCAAAACCGAATGCTTTTAATGAGGTGAGTCATCCTTTTAATTATACCATAGAAGCTGACTGGAGCGGGGCTGCATTTTTGCTGGTAGCAGGCGCGGTAGCAGGGAATATTTCTGTAAGAGGCTTAGACTTATTTTCAACACAGGCCGACAAAAGCATCTTGCACGCTTTGATACAGTCGGAAGCTGTAATGAGCATCCGGCCAGAACAAATAGACATCCGTAAAAAAAGTTTGAAACCTTTTCACTTCAATGCCACAGATTGCCCCGATCTGTTCCCGCCACTCGCTGCGCTGGCAGCCCATTGCCACGGTACGTCGGTGATTGAGGGTGTGCACCGTTTAACACACAAGGAAAGTAATCGTGCACTGACGATACAGGAAGAATTTGGTAAGATGGAGGTGGAAGTGCAACTACAGGACGACCTTATGGTGATTAAGGGCGGCAAACAATGTAGAGGCACACGCGTCAGTTCACATCATGACCACCGGATCGCCATGGCGTGTGCGGTGCTGGCATTGAACGCCACACAAGAGATGGAGATAGATGGCGCTGAAGCGGTAAACAAATCCTACCCTCAATTCTGGAAACACCTTCAGCAATTAAATGGCAGCGTAACTTTGATCAATCATTGACACATGAATTCTTTCGGACGCATTTTCAGGGTAACTATTTTCGGCGAGTCTCATGGACCTTCGGTAGGTATCCTGATAGACGGATGTCCAGCAGGTTTGACATTAAAAGCGGAAGACTTTTCAAGTGATCTGGAAAGAAGAAAAGGAGGTAATCAAAAGGGAACCACACCCCGCAAAGAAGAGGATCTTCCTGTCTTTCTCAGCGGGATCTTTAATGATACCACCACAGGTGCACCACTGACTATCTCATTTGCCAATAATAATACCCGCTCTTCGGATTATGAAAAACAGAAAGACATCCCCAGACCTGGCCATGCTGATTTTGTAGCCCATCAAAAATCTGGCGGACATGAAGATTTTCGTGGCGGTGGCCATTTCAGCGGTCGTTTAACCGTATGCCTGGTGGCAGCAGGCGTAATTGCTAAAAAATTATTGAATAACATCACTGTGGAAGCGAAAATCCTGGAGATCGGAGGCGAAATAGATCTGGAAAAAGGATTACAAAAAGCTATCGATTCAAAAGATTCTGTAGGAGGCATTATTCAGTGCAATGTTAAAGGGATCCCTGCGGGATTGGGTGAACCTTTCTTTGATTCAGCAGAATCTTTGATCAGTCATGCGGTATTTTCCATACCTGCCATCAAGGGCATTGACTTTGGTGCCGGTTTCAGTGCCGCACAGATGTTTGGCTCGGTGCATAATGATGCCATCATTGATGAACATGGTAAAACGGCTTCCAATCATGCAGGGGGTATTGTTGGAGGTATTACCAACGGGAATGAACTGCTTTTCCGTGTGGTAGTAAAACCAACTTCTTCAACGCCAAAAGAACAGGCATCCTGGAATATAGAAACCAGGCAGGTAGAAAAATTTTCCATCCGGGGCCGACACGATCTTTGCATCGCCTTACGTGTACCGCCGGTGCTGGAAGCAGTAACTGCAATGGTACTGGCGGATTTGATGTTACTGGAACAACATATCGGCAGAGTTTGTAAATAATTTCTTCATTCGTTATCGGCTTGTTCAACACAAGTGATACAACTCCATACAGAACAAATTCCATTCAACAGGATTCTTCACCTCCAGCTTGAATAACCTTCCCTACCACGGAAAAGAAAGTTTTCACTTCCCCTTCAATTTTTTAACTTCCAGATCCAGCACCTGGTAATTTCTGTTATTCGGCCAGCTATAATGCCACCACTCGGTAGAAAGCGCAGTAAAACCTTTTTGCTCCATGGATTGTTTTAATAACGTGCGGTTCTGCAACACCTTTGAGGACAGGTTTTTAAAATCATGATGCGCCGAATCTGTAAAATTATCAAATCCGGTTCCCATATCCAGTTCATTTCCGGTTTCGAGGTCTATGAGAGTCAGGTCCACTGAAATGCCCCGGTTGTGTCCGGAACCTTTCGATGGGTTGGCCACATAGCGTTCATCATGAACCAGTTCCCACATTTTTACAGTAACGTGGTAAGGCCGGTATGCGTCAAACACCTTGATGCCCAGTCCTTGTCTGCCCAGTTCCTCGCTCACTTCGAAAAGAGCTTTGGCTACTGGTAATCGCAGAAAAGTAGACTGGCTACTTTTATATAATTTCCTTCCTGTAAAATTATTGGGCGTAGCATAGTACAGTTCATAAGTGATATCGGGAATCATTTTTTTTAATTCCACCATTCTTTGTGAACTGTCTTTTTTCACGGTATGTAAATAAACAGAGGATTTCTTGATGACCTTCAATTCCTGTGCAGGAACCACTAAACTGAAGGAAAGGATACTAGTCAGGCAAACTCCGTAAATTTTTTTTATTTTGTATGAAAATCGGATGATTTTGAACATGCCTATGAAGAATTATATCTCTCTTTATAAATGGAGCTGCTGTTTCAAATTACTTTTTTTTTACTTTCTTCTATCAGTTTTATTTTCCTGTAATGATGGAAAGGGCACTCATGTGGATGTATCTGACAAAGAAATTGTTGAAAAACCAGAAGAGATCAATGCCCGGGCTGAAGATGTGATTCAGGGCACCCTGAAAAGTTTGATGCAGGACAGCCTGGATTTGCAAGATTCCTTCCGGATTAAAAATGTACCTGTAGTGCAATTCCTGTATGAGCAGCGTTCCTATCAACCTATTTGGTCTGCGAAAGGTAAATTCACCGCTCAGGGAGATTCTTTGTTTGCATTGATCCGGAAAGGAGAAAGATTTGGTCTATTCCCTGCGGATTACAATCTCACTAAATTGGAAAGACTTAGGACGCAGCTGATTGGCGATACCTCATCCAAAGAAAAAAAATTAGATGCCTCCCTCTGGGCCTATAGCGATATGCTATTAACCGCAGACTTCTTACAGGCCATTAAAGATAGCAAAGTGGGAAGGCTGCTGCCCGACAGTGTAGTGGCAAAGGATACTACCTTGACCCATGAATTTTTTCTGAAAGCCCTTCATTATTATGGAACTTCCAGCAATACAAATTTCATTGCTCAACTGGAACCGCAACACACCGATTACCTTCAGTTAAAAATGGCCCTCCAGGCATTTTTAGACAGTGCCCATTTCAAAAACTATACGCTGATCCGAACCATGGACAGCACTAAAATTCCTTCTTTTTTACTGAAACGGTTGTCTGAAGAGGATTCCACGATCATTGCGGGAAGCACTCCAGACTCCATAAGAGTATCTGATGCCATCAAAAGATACCAGAAAAGAACAGGTTCAAAAGCAGATGGTAAAATAACTGCTGCACTGGTGAATAAGCTGAACAACACCGACCGGGAAAAATTTATCCGGATCGTGATCAACCTGGACCGGTATAAACAGTTGCCGCCATTGCCGGAACAATATATTTGGGTCAATATACCTTCATTTTACCTGCAGTTAAAGGACAACGATACTTTGGTATTGAAGTCACGTGTGGTGGTTGGGAAACCGCTTACTAAAACACCCATTATCACAAGTGCTATCAGCGACATGATCACCTATCCTAAGTGGACCATCCCTGAAAGCATTATTAAGAAGGAAATCCTTCCGGGTTTAAAAAAAGACACGGGATATACCATACGGAGAGGATATACCCTGGTGGATACCGCCGGAAACGAAGTAAATCCCTACCTGGTCAACTGGGCAAAATATAAAAACAGCATTCCTTATAAAGTGGTACAGGGAAGCGGTGACGATAATGCGCTGGGAATTTTGAAATTTAATTTTCCCAATAAGTATTCTGTATATCTCCACGATACCAATCAACGGTATCTGTTCAGTAAAAGCAGCAGAGCGCTCAGCCACGGATGTGTAAGGGTACAGTCATGGGAGGCATTGGCCAAGTTTATCCTGCGGAATGACAGCACTTATACCACCAATGGCGTGCCTGTAGATTCCATGATGTCGTGGCTTTCAACCAAGCAAAAAAGGTACATCCCGGTTCGGAAACCCATTCCTGTTTTTATCCGTTACTTCACCTGTGCAGTCAATGATGGCAAGCTGTTATTTTATGAAGATATTTATGATGAAGATAAAAGGATCAGGGAAAAGATCTTCACCGATAAGTAAAGCCATGCAATATTTTCTTTTAATGTTGTCATTTGCAGGAGTAGGTCAGCTTGCTGCACAGAAAGATGCCCTGCCGAACAAAGCCATCATGGAAAAAAGCACTTCGCCGGCAAGCCCTAAAATACTTTATGGGATTGCCAGTTATTATGCTGAAAAATTTAATGGACGTGAAACGGCCAACGGAGAAATTTATGATGGACACAAAATGACGGCTGCCTGTAATGTGCTGCCACTTGGAACATGGATCAGGGTCACCAATTTAAATAATAACAGGAGCGTAGTGGTGAAAACAAATGACCGGCTGAATATCCGTATGAAACGGGTGGTTGACCTGAGCCGCACGGCGGCTGAGAAACTGGGATACATAGGCCGTGGACTGACCAAAGTAAAAGTAGAGGTTCTTAAAAAAATTGATCTGCACCTCCTTTCAAACTGAATAAATAATTTCAGATATTTAAATCATAGCCATTACTTTTGTTTTGCTTAAAACCAAATGTCTATTTATGAAGAATGTATTGGCTTCAATTATTTTTCTTCTTCTGCTGGCACAAGGTGTTTCTGGACAGGAAGGTTTTGAACGCAAAAAAGCGATTGGTGTAAATTTTATCATGAATGATTTTATTACCGCCCAGCGGATCAGAAATGGTTCCCTGGCAAGGGTGATTCGTGATAAACAATTTGCGAAATTCAATGATATGTCGCCTGGGCTGGCACTTTCCTATATCAGTGGACTTCAAAAAAATATAGATTTCGCAGGCACCTTTGCCTTTTCTTTTGTCAACTATCCATTTCCCAATCAACCGGCTAGTTCCAATGATGCACTACTGATTGAAAGTGATGCTTCAGCACAGTTCAAATTATTCCCAGATAAATATTGGGTGAGCCCTTTTGTTTCAGGTGGTTTAGGAGCCAGTACCTATAAAAATCATTTCGGTGCATTTATTCCAGTGGGTGCAGGTATAAAAGTGAATTTCTTTGATGAAGCTTCCCTGGTATTTTCTACTCAATACCGGATACCAGTTACGGCCGAAAATGCCAACTATCATTTTGTATATTCTTTTGGTGTTACTGGTGTGATCAGTAAAAGGAAAGCTCCTGTAGTAATACCCCCACTTCCTCCCATGCCTTCAGACCGGGATAGTGATGGAATTATTGATGATGTGGACCAATGCCCTGATGTTCCCGGACTTGCCAAATACCAGGGATGTCCTGTTCCTGACACAGATAAGGACGGCATCAACGATGAAGAAGATAAATGCCCTGCAGTTCCGGGTATTGCTAAATACAATGGTTGCCCGATTCCCGATACAGACCTGGATGGGATCAACGATGAAGAAGATAAGTGCCCCTCCGTTCCAGGTGTTGCCCGTTATCAGGGTTGCCCTGTTCCAGATACTGATGGTGATGGTGTCAATGATGAAGAAGATAAGTGTCCTTCTGTGGCTGGAACTAAAGAAAATAATGGTTGTCCTGAGATCAAACAGGAAGTCATTACCAGAATCAATTATGCTGCAAAAAATATATTTTTTGCAACTGGTAGCGCCAGACTTTTGAGTACGTCCAACAAAGCCCTCAATGAAGTGGCACAAATCATGAAAGATGATGCCAACCTGAAACTTGATATCGATGGACATACCGATAACGTGGGTAAGGCTGAATACAATCATACACTCAGCCATAACCGTGCTTCCAGTGTAAAGAATTATCTGGTTTCAAAAGGAATAGAAGAAACAAGACTGAATGCTACAGGGTATGGATTTACCAAACCGGTAGCTTCCAATAAAACCGCTGCAGGACGGGCTAAGAACAGAAGAGTAGAAATGAAACTGAGCTATTTCTGATCCTGCTGAGTGGCAAGACAACTAACTGAAATGCGCCCTTGAGGCGCATTTTAATTTTTCATGTTGAACCTTGGACTTACTGATATCTCTTTTGATCCCGGTTGATACAAATAAAATCCTTCACCGCTTTTAATACCCAATTTATTGGCCATCACCATATTCACCAATAATGGGCAGGGTGCATATTTTGCCTGGCCGAATCCTTCATACAATACATTTAATATACTCACGCAAACATCCAGGCCAATAAAATCTGCCAGCTGCAAAGGGCCCATTGGGTGCGCCATTCCCAATTTCATCACGGTATCGATTTCTTCTACTCCTGCTACTGTTTCATACAAGCAGTAAATAGCTTCATTAATCATCGGCATTAAAATCCTGTTGGCTATAAAACCCGGATAGTCATTAACCACACAAGGCACTTTCCCTAGCCGGGATGCCAGTTCTACAATGGAGTCAGTTACTTTTTTCGCAGTGGCGTAACCGTTAATGATTTCCACCAGTTTCATTACAGGAACTGGGTTCATGAAATGCATCCCGATCACCTGGTTCGGACGGTTGGTGGAGGCTGCAATGGCGGTTATGGAAATAGAAGAAGTATTGGTGGCCAGTACGCATTCAGGGGGAGCAAATTTGTCTAATTGCCTGAAAATATTAAGTTTCAATTCCCGGTTTTCTGTGGCGGCTTCAATCACAAGGTCTGCCTCATTTACTCCCTGTTCAATAGAAGTACAGGAAGAAATATTTTTCAGGGTAGCCATTTTGATTTCCTCTGTGATAAGGGCTTTTCCCAACTGCCTTTCCAGGTTTCTGGTAATGGTTTCAACGGCTTTTTGCAACTGATCCGGCGAAACATCCACCAGCGAAACTCTTAGACCATGCTGAGCTAAAACATGTGCAATACCATTTCCCATGGTCCCAGCACCAATCACGCAAATCTTTTCCATTTTGATTTTTTGATCCAGGTACAAACGTAACAAAGTTTTATTTTTTCCATCTCATGAAGAAGCATAAGGATGAGACCTGTGTTATTAAGAGAAAGCCACCCTGTAAGTAGTTGTGTTCAACGCTAACCAACTTCTGTCATTGCTTTCGCTTATAATCACCACGCTTCCAAGCCTGAATAAATTCTGACCAGGCGGCTGGGTTGAAGATGTTCATGGGAGGGATCTGGCCAGCGTACGATGCCCGTGTTGCGATATTACTCAATTGCTTACTGGTAGCAGCACCAACATCAACCGGAGTAGATTGCATCAATGCCCTTCGCCTGGCATCACTATTGTTCTGTCGGGCGATCTCTATATCATCATCCGGAACCTTGGCGTTGGCGAAATCTCTGGTGAATTGTTCGGGAGAGGGTCGTGGTTTGATGATCGTGGCAGGAAGGTATACCGTATCTTCCACCATCAACTGAACGATGCTGTACTGGTTGCCTTCAATGTTTCTGGGAACGCTTACTTTCTTGCTTTTATAACTAACGTGCGTGAATTCTATTTCATCACCTTTCAATACTACGATGGAAAAAACACCCTGGTTATTGGTTATGGTTCCCCTGCTGGAATTTTTTATGGTAACACTCACTGCAGGAATTCCTACCAGGCTGTCCGCTGTCATTACAATACCATACAATTGCACCACTGAATCCTTTACGGTTTCAAACTGTGCATTTGAACGTTGTACCCATAAACAGCTGAAAACAAACAGGAGCGTTATAAATCTCATCATCTGTTTTCAAAAATAACGGTAGTATCTCAATGCAGGAATCCTGATCAAACTTTGGAGTTAACTTTGCGGATTCATTAACAAATGCTGATATGACACAAGAGGATGTGCTCCAGGCGTTAAGCACCGTGCAGGAACCCGACCTGGGAAAAGACCTGGTGACGCTGAATATGATTAGAAATATTGAAATCAACGGTCATCAGGTGTCCTTTACCGTAGTACTCACTACACCCGCCTGTCCTTTGAAAGACATGATTAAAAATGCATGTGTCAATGCCATTACACTGGTTCATAGTAAAGCTGAAGTAAACGTACAGTTTACCTCCAGTACCACCACCATACGAATGGATAAAAGCAGCGTATTGCCAGGTGTAAAAAATATTATTGCTGTGGTAAGTGGTAAAGGGGGAGTGGGGAAAAGTACAGTTGCCTCCAACCTGGCACTGGCCTTATCCAGAGGCGGGGCCCGCGTCGGGCTTATGGATGCAGATATTTATGGTCCCAGCATTCCCATTATGTTTGGCGTGCGTGGAGAACGTCCTCTTATGACAGATGTTGATGGTAAGGCAATGATCCTTCCACTGGAACAGTATGGAATTAAGTTATTGAGCATTGGCTTACTGGTTGACGAAAAAAATGCCGTGGTTTGGAGGGGCCCCATGGCCAGTAGTGCTATCAGGCAATTTATCACTGATGTGGACTGGGGCGAGTTGGATTACCTGGTGATAGACATGCCCCCGGGTACCGGCGATATTCATCTTACCATGATGCAAACTGCACCCGTTACAGGTGTGGTTGTGGTGACCACCCCGCAAGATGTAGCACTGGCAGATGCGCGTAAAGGCATTGCCATGTTCAGCCAGGCACAGATGAATGTACCCATTATAGGTTTGATTGAGAACATGAGTTATTTTACTCCGGCAGAACTCCCCAATCATAAGTATTACATTTTTGGCAGAGAAGGTGGAAAAAGGCTGGCAGATGAATACGACATTCCTTTCCTGGGACAAATACCTTTGGTTCAATCGATCCGTGAAGGAGGAGATTCGGGCGTACCGGTGATGATGAGTGACGATGACATTTCAAAAAATGCTTTTTTGGAATTCGCAGGAAATGTGGCCCGCAGTGCATCCATGAGAAATGCACATATGAAAACCAGTGACATTGCAGAGGTAGTGGAATGAACATATGGTTATAGAGTTGTGGAGCTATTGAATAGCATGAACTACGGAATATTTATTCCGGGATTTATACATGGACCGGTAGGTGTGCGATGATTTCATACCAGTCGGTAATGAAAGTGAATCCACTGCTACAACATTTGTTCAATTTTTCGACTCATGGATGGCGCGAAAATTAAAAATTGACCACTGCCAACCATATGATCACTTCGTAATAAATTTCTAGCATGTACAGTCTTCCTTATTTTAAAGAAAAAGATCAGCAGGTGATCATGGAATTTATTCATCAGCATCCATTTGCTTTTTTAGCAGGGTGTACACTGGAAGGTAAGCCAGTGGCTACCCAGGTGCCTGTTTTTATTGAAGAACGAAAGGAGAAGTTGTACCTGACCGGTCATATGATGAGGCAGACGGACCACCACCTGGCATTTGAAAAAAACCCTTCGGTACTATGCGTGTTCACTGGACATCATACCTATGTCAGTGCCACCTGGTACAAAGACCCTCACCAGGCATCCACCTGGAATTACATGTCTGTTCATGTCAAAGGGAAACTGAATTTTCTGGATGAGACAGGCCTTATTGAAGTATTGAAAAAAACCACTTTGCATTTTGAAGGTAATAATACCCAGTCAGCTACAATTTTTGACAACCTGTCTGAAGTTTACCGGAACCGACTGATGAAAGCCATTATAGCTTTTGAAGTGGAGGTGGAGTCCATAGACAATGTGTTTAAGCTCAGCCAGAATAAGGATGAGAAAAGCTACCAGCACATCATTCAGAAGTTGCACGAACAGGATGCAGATGCAAACTCCATTGCCGTGGAAATGGAAAAAAGAGCCACACAACTTTTTCCTGATAAATAATCGGAGCAGGAAAGGCACCTCTGCTGACTTTCTCAATATGTCTGTGCTTCTTATAGGAAAATATATCCGCCATGCTGCCTGCATTTAATAAACAAGGTCACCGTGGATGCCGCGGCCTGATGCCAGAAAATACCTGGCCTGCCATGAAAATGGCATTGGACCTGGGGGTTCATACCCTGGAAATGGACGTGGTGATCACTCGTGATAGAAAAGTCCTTTTGTCACACGAGCCATACTTCAGTGCCGAAATTACCACAAAGCCTGATGGTACGTTCGTACCACCTGGAGAAGAGAAGCAGCTGAATATTTTCCAGATGGATTTGGGCGAAGTAACTTCCTACGATGTAGGAATGAAACCTTACCCACGCTTTCCCCGCCAGCAAAAAATAAATGTGGTGAAACCCACACTGGAAAGTGTGATTGCCCATGCAGAAGCTCATGCATCTCAAACAAAACGGGCGGCTCCCTTTTATAATATTGAAATCAAATCCGATCCTTCGGGGGATCTGATCTTTCATCCGGAAGTTCCTGAATTTGTTGAGCTGTTGATGGCCGTGGTACGTTCCTCGGGCATACAGCAAAGAGTCATCATTCAATCTTTTGATTTCAGGGCTTTGCGTTACTTGCACCAGCAATATCCGGAGATAAAAACCGCCATGCTCGTAGAAAATCTGGAAGGAAATACACTGGATGAGCTACTGAAGGAACTGGACTACTTGCCTGCTGTCTTCAGTCCGATATTTAAAGGGGTTGACCGATCACTGGTAGCGGCTTGTCATGAAAAAAATATCAGGATCATTCCCTGGACGGTGAATGATCCATCCACGATACGTCAACTGATAGAAATGGGTGTTGATGGAATCATTACTGATTATCCTGACCTTTTTGATTGACAGCTATCGTAATTTTTTGCAATCAAATGTTGCATCTTGTTTGAAACCGACTAGTTGTTCATTCAACATATGCGGAGATAAATTTGGAATCAGCCCGATACGAAACCATTTATCTCTCAACAGGCATCATATTTATTCCGTACAGCCGGCCACCTTTAGAAATAAATTTATTGAAAAATCCGTGTGAGTTACTATGTTTATCATCGCTCACGATTAACATCAACGCATGAAATTATTTTTACTTTTACCGGGGGTTCTTTTTTTAGGTGGAATAGCTTATTCGCAGAAAGCAACGAGAACTTCCACCAATGAAAAATTAAAGGCAGAGGCAGCATCTGGAATAGAGGCTGGTTTTGATGTGTATAAACAAATTGCGCTTCATATCTGGGAGTATGGCGAAGGAGGGTTTAAAGAATTTAAAAGTTCCTTATTGTTACAAAATACCCTGAAGGCAAATTCATTTACCGTGGAAGCAGGAATCGCTGGTATGCCCACGGCTTTTGTCGCTACTTACGGAAGTGGTCAACCAGTAATCGGAATATTGGCTGAATTTGATGCCTTACCTGGTTTGTCGCAGGATACCACAACCACGAAACAACCCATTACCAATCGAAACTATGGTCATGCCTGTGGTCATCATCTATTGGGTACTGGTGCCGCGGCTGCAGCAAATGAGATCAAAAAGTTGATGGAAGAAGGAAAAATTAAAGGAACCATAAAAGTTTTTGGATGTCCTGCTGAAGAAGGTGGCGGAGGTAAGGTTTATATGGTTCGTGACGGATGGTTCAATCACGTAGATGTGGTGCTGCACTGGCATCCTGAGGATAATAATCAGATAATTTATACCAGTGCATTAGCCAATACCTCAGCCAAGTTCAGATTTTACGGAATAGCCGCACATGCATCTGCTGCGCCGGAAAAAGGGCGTTCCGCTCTGGATGCGGTAGAGTCCATGGATTATATGGTGAACATGATGCGGGAACACATTCCTCAGGAATCCCGTATCCACTATGTCATCACCCAGGGAGGCAAAGCTCCCAATGTAGTCCCTGATTTTGCAGAAGTGTATTATTATGTAAGAAATCCGGAAAGGTCTATAGTAGAAAGTTTATTTCAACGGATCGTAAAAGCTGCCGATGGAGCAGCGCTGGGTACAGGAACTACCATGAATTATGAATTGATCAGTGGTACCCACGACTTGCTTTTGAACAAGACACTGGCCCTGTTGATGCAGTCGAATCTGGAAAAGGTGGGCGGTGTAAAATATACCCCCGCTGAAATCATATTTGCTAAAAAATTACAAGCCTCCTTCATAGATAGTGTGGCATCTTTCGAAACGGCAGCAATGATACAGCCACTTCATACGGGTAACAACTGGGGATCTACGGATGTTGGTGATGTCAGTTACGTGGTGCCAACAGTGGGATTGAAAGCTGCTACCTGGGTTCCCGGTACTGCAGCGCACAGCTGGCAGGCGGTTGCCTGCGGCGGGACTGATATAGGGATGAAGGGTATGATCGTCGCGGCCAAGACAATGGTTTTTACTGCCATTGATTTATTTACCAACCCTTCATGGATCAAAAATTCCTGGGAGGAATTTAATGTTTCAAAGGGCCATTACCAATATAAGGCCTTGCTGGGCAACCGGACTCCAGCCCTGAATTACAGGGATTGAAGGCAGCCTGTTGCAGATCATTTCTTATATTGCTTTTATGGCTCCCTGGCTATATTTTATATTTGTTTATTGCCTGTGAATACTTTCACCATGGCTTTATTTTTAAAAAATAAATAACCTCGTTTGGCGGTAGCAATTGCTTATCCGGATTATAGTTTACAGGTAACTTCATGGATAATATGGTGACCTCTAATAAAATAATACTTGTAACGGGTGGCACCGGTAAACAGGGAGGAGCCGTTGCAAAAAATCTTTCAGAAAAGGGTTTTTTAGTAAAAGTATTGACCAGAGATCCTGGTTCCACGCAAGCCCGTGTACTTCAAAAACTGGGAATTGATTTGGTAAAGGGTGATTTAGATATTCCTGAATCCTACCGCAAACACCTGAAGGATATTCATGGAATATTCAGTGTTCAATCTTTTGAAAAAGGAGTAGATAAGGAAATTATTCAGGGTACCTCACTTGCTTCCCTGGCGAAAGCGTCTGGCGTTAGCCATTTTTTGTATTCTTCAGTAGCCGGGGTGCAATTGAATTCCCGGGTCCCTCATTTTGAAAGCAAATTGCTCATCGAGAACCATATCAAAAAAATTGGATTGCCTTTTACTATTATCAGGCCCGCTTCCTTTTATGAAAATTTTTTGATCCCACAGGTGAAGAAAGGAATTTTGAAAGGCAAGTTCGTTCAACCCATCCGGCAAAATACCATAATGCAGTATATCGCTTCCGAAGATATCGGTAAAGCCGCCGCAGCTATTTTCCAGGACCAGGAACGGTACGAGGGAAAAACGGTTCCACTTGCAACAGAACAACTGACTTCGGGAGAAGTAGCCCAAATTTTTACGCGCGTTTTGGGCAAACAGGTTATATATAAAAGACTACCTCCCCTTATTACAAGATTATTTATTGGAAACAGTGTGTACAAAATGTTTCGATGGATGGATGAACAGAATCGTTTTGATTTACAGGACATTGAAAACTCCTGGAAAGAATTTCCCAATCCTTTACGGCTGAATAGCTGGATAGAAATAAATTTCAAAGCTGATCACTAAAAGGTTAGCAGGCTGGTGTAATGAAGTTTCTTACTGATCGTACGATACTCATCAAGCGTGTCATAAAAATATGTATGAACAACTTAAAGGTCTCAACAGCACAATTTGAACACCGGAGCGGTGATAAAAGTTACAACCTCTCCGTGATGGATCACCTTGCGAAAAAAGCATCAAAGGAAGGCGCCGAAGTGATCGCCTTCCACGAGTGTTCTGTAACCGGGTATAGTTTTGCAAGGCATCTGACACAGGAAGAAATGTGGGAAGTGGCAGAAATTATTCCGGGGGGCGAAAGTATTTTGAAGCTCCAGGAAATTGCCGGGAAATATAATATTGCTGTATTGGCAGGCCTATTTGAAAAAGATGAAGACGGACATCTGTATAAAGCCTGCGTCTTTGTAGACAAAACCGGGGTAGTCGCCAAACACCGAAAGCTTCATCCATTCATCAATCCTAATCTGTTGCCGGGAAACAGTTATTGTGTATTTGAATGGAGGGGATGGAAATGTGGTATCCTGATCTGTTACGATAATAATATTATTGAAAATGTAAGAGCTACCGTGCTGCTTGGCGCACAAATTATTTTCATGCCTCACGTCACCATGTGTACACCCTCTTCCCGGCCAGGCGCAGGGTTTGTGGATCCAACACTTTGGAAAAACCGTGCCAATGATCCAACTTCATTACGGCTGGAGTTTGACGGAATGAAGGGCAGGGAATGGCTGATGAAGTGGTTGCCCTCAAGAGCATACGATAATGCCGTGTACGTGATATTCTCCAATCCTATAGGCATGGATGATGACCAGTTGAAGAACGGATGTTCCATGATCATTGATCCATTTGGGGATATCCTTGAAGAGTGTCGTTCTTTTGAGGACAGTTATGTAACAGCGCTATTGACACCAGACAAACTGTTGCAGGCTGGCGGCCACCGTTATAGGAATGCGCGACGGCCTGAATTATACAAGGACATCATTGGAATGAATCACCTTGCAGAAATGAAAGTGATTTGGCTGGATGCAGAACAAAAAAATCAAATTTTATGAGGGATCCTCTCACAGGTGCAAAAAATAAATTATGTACAGGAAAATAGTCTTAGTCGCCAGTTTGTTGTCGATCCTGGTTGTATGTTTATCAGGTTTATCATTTCGGTCCTTGAGAATGCAAACAATTCCCCGCAGTCCCAAAGCAGTGTTGATTCCATCATCTAAATTTATTTTCAATTCATTTGTGGATTGTAATATGGCGGAAGCATGGGTAGGTGATACCTTTCGGATTTTTCCGGGCAAGTATGGAGAAGATCCTTTATGGGGTGAAGCGCATGATCTGAAATTTGCAGATGGTCGAGAGGCAGATGAAGCTTTTAAAAAAGAAAGTGCTGAATTCAAAGAGCCTTTGATGCCTGTGAATGCGGTTCCCGGTTCACGTGGGCTGCACGGTGCCGTATGGTTTGAAACTGTTTTCCAGGATCCAACTGTGAAAAGTGGTAAAAAGCTGTATGCCATCTACCATAATGAAAACTATCCTGCCACACTTCCGTATGATAATATTACAGGCGAGGGTTATATAAATAAAAAGTGGCCGCAGGGACTAACAGGGCCGACTACTCCTGCAGCAGTGTGCCGAATCGGTATTATGAAATCTATCAACGGAGGACATAGCTGGAAGGACCTGGGTATTTTTATTGAGGACCTGCAGCCGCGATTGATTTTACAACCGCACAACACCTCCATTACTTTTGCGGGAGGGGTAGGCGACCCTTCTGCAGTAGCCAGTGGAAATTACCTGTACCTTTTTTACGGTGAATATGGTTATCCGGGCTTTTACGACAGTGCCTCATATAATCCGGTTCAGGAATGGAAAGGTCAGTGCATCAGTGTGGCTCGTATCCGGATTTCAGACCTGGAACATCCAATAGGAAAAGCCAGGCGATGGAATGGGAGTGAGTTTGGCGCTCCATCGAATGATTCAGGCAAGCCAATTCAAGCTTTGCAAATTCCTTTTTCTGACGGTGGTGGACCTGCTTCCTCTCCTCAATCTAAATTTTTTTGGGGTCCTTCTGTTAGTTGGAATACGGGTTTGAATTGCTGGGTGATGCTGATGGCCAAGGCTGAAGGACCTTCCTGGAAAGGGAGCAGTGTTTACATTTCTTATAACAGGAACCTGGATTTGGGACATGGTGAAAATGCCCAGAACTGGAGTCAACCTGAATTGCTGGTGAATAAACCCGGACATATTTTATGGTATCCGTCATTGCAACCTTTGAATGAGAACGAAAACATAAAAAATAAAAATACTTCATTACGTTTGAGCAGGAAGGCGAGACTGTTTTATAAAGATCAGTATAAGGATAAAAGCGAGTATGTTTCTGAATACAGCGTGATATTTGAAAAATAAATTCCTTCACACGCAAACGATGGCCAAACGATTCTTAAAAGCATTGGCCTAAATTAGGGTGTAGGTAAACATCAGACAATGATTGAAATTGTAAGAACGGATGCAGCAAATCCTGATTTTATTCAGCTCGTATCCTTTCTGGATGCAGACCTCGAGAAAAGAGATGGGGAGGATCATTCATTTTATGCACCATTCAACCGAATAGATCAATTGAAGGGGGTAGCAATGGCTTATGAAAATAGCCAGCCAGTGGGTTGTGGTGCCATGAAAGAATGGGATCAATCCACGGTAGAGATCAAAAGAATGTATACTCTCCCAGGAAGCAGGGGAAAAGGAATCGCTACCATGATTTTGAAAGAACTGGAGCAATGGGCCAGTGAACTTTCTTTTAAAAGGTGCCAGTTGGAAACGGGAATCAAACAACCCGAGGCGATCGGATTGTATAGTAAGAATAGCTACCGGAAGATTTCAAATTATGGCCAGTATGCGGGAATAGAAAATAGTGTATGCTTTGAAAAAGAAATATTTTGAGCATCCTGATTATGTAATTCGATCATTCGGTTAGGCGTCAGAAGATTTAGTCGGAACCTGGGCTTTTTGAAATGCTCTTTAACTCATCAAATGAAAATAATTTTTATACTCCTTCTTTCCTGCATTTTTGTTGATCACCCAATTTTATTACAATTTGAAGTTGCTCAACCGGGAAGCAATCAAAAAGCAATTGATAAAACCATTTTTGTTTATGGTGGTGAGTTCAACAGTATTTTTATCAGATATGTGGCTTCACTGACCAAAAAACCAAACCCAAGGGTTTGTTTTTTGCCAACAGCTGCTGCAGATAATGCCACGTATATTAATTTCTGGTATAGTACCTGCGTCGGATTGCCTCTGCAACCTTTTGTGGTCAGAACCTTTATTGGCTCTTCCTCCGCGCCCCGGTCATTTGAAGAGCAGTTGCTTGAGTGTGATGCCATTGTTGTGGGCGGGGGCAATACGCTCAACATGCTGGGCATCTGGAAAGCACAGGGAATTGATACTGTTTTGAGAAAAGCATATAATAGAGGAATTATCCTCGCGGGCGGGAGCGCTGGCTCGTTGTGCTGGTTCACAGGTGGCTTCTCTGATTCACGGCCCAAAGAATTGTCTGTTATTTCGGGATTGTCTTTTTTAAATTACAGTCATGCTGCACACTATCACGGCGAACCCTCACGCCGTCCATTATTTCAGCAGGCCATTTTAGACGGAAGGCTTGTCCCTGGCTATGCTTGTGATGACCTGGCGGGACTACTTTTTGTGAATGGGGAGGTACAAAAATCAGTGACTCAAAATGCAGACAATCATAGTTATTTTGTTTCTGTGAAAAATCAAAAAATAAACGAAGACCTACTGGCCGCAGAGATCATCCGGTAATCGGAATTGAATTGACTTTCAGAAAATTTTAAAACATGGCTCATTTACCAGTGATGACTGTGATCAGAAAAGATATTACAAAAGTTACCGCAGACGCCATTGTGAATGCAGCTAATTCTTCGCTTATGGGTGGCGGTGGCGTAGATGGGGCCATACACAGGGCAGGTGGTTCGCAAATTATTAAGGAATGTAAAATAATTATAGCCCGGCAGGGCGGGTGTAAAACAGGGGAAGCCGTGATTACATCCGGTGGAAACCTGCCCGCCAAATTTGTAATCCACACGGTAGGTCCGGTGTGGAAGGGAGGCTTCAACGGCGAAACTGAACAATTAGCTTCCTGCTATAGAAATTCTTTGCGATTGGCTCTGGAACACCAATGTCATTCCATTGCTTTTCCCAATATCAGTACAGGTATTTATGGATTTCCAAAAGCAAAAGCAGCATCCATCGCTATTTCAACAATTGATTTTTTTCTTCAAAATGAACCGGTGATTCAGGAAGTTTTTTTTGTTTGTTTTGACCAGGAGAACTTTGAATTGATGCAGGCGGAAATAGCCAGGATTAATCAAGATTAACCTACGGAATCGATGATCACCATGCAACCATTATTTTTTCAAGGAAGAAGATGGTAGAAACTGGTTGTAGCCACATTATTAGGGGAAAGCCTCATAGCTATAGTAGAGGGTAAAGGAAAGGGCTTATACTGGTATTTCTTTGACTTTTCTTTCAGGGGTCAGTCTCGGATGTTTAGGTGTTTTG
>JANLYU010000294.1:0-1698 GCA_031365785.1 Flavisolibacter sp.
AACACCTCTTTGAGTAAATCCTTATTCCAGTCTCTTATCAAAAAATCTTCTTCATGAAAGTCAACCGGCACTGAGGTGATGATGGTAGCCAGCTTTTTTGAAAGAAGGGCATCCTCTTTCCCCTTTTTTATTTTTTCTCCAAGTGCACCCTTGATATTTTCTGCGTTGGCCAGTACATTTTCAAGAGTCTTGTATTCGGTGAGAAGTTTACAAGCCGTTTTTTGTCCCACACCGGCAATACCAGGAATATTATCTACGGCGTCGCCCATCAATCCTAAAATATCTATTACCTGGTCTACAGAATCAATGCACCATTTTTCACAAACCTCTTTAGGCCCCATGATTTCCACATCACCACCCTGGTATCCCGGCTTATAAATTTTTACCATGTCGCTCACCAGTTGTCCATAGTCCTTGTCGGGCGTTACCATGTACACTTCATACCCGAGTTTTTCCGCCTGCTTGCTCAGTGTGCCAATAACGTCATCAGCTTCATAACCGTCGCTTTCAATAACAGAAATGTTTAATCCCCGGATGATCCTCTTGATATCTGGAATGGCTAATGTAAGGTCTTCCGGAGCTTCCTGCCGGTTGGCTTTGTATGCTGCAAAATCCGTATGTCTTTCTGTAGGGGCAGAGGTATCAAAACAAACCGCCATGTGGGTTGGTTTTTGGTTGTTGATCAGCTCCATGATGGTATTGGTAAACCCAAACTGAGCATTGGTATTTTTTCCTTTCGATGTAATACGTGGGTTGCGGATTAGTGCATAATAAGCCCGGAATATGAGGGCCATTGCATCCAGCAAAAACAAACGTTTTTCCATTCCAGCGAAGTTATGAGAAAGCCACCTTCTTCAAACATGGAAACAGGATCCACACCGGCAGATTCTGGTTTTCATGGCACTGCCTAAAAACAATGTTATTGGATCCAAGTGCTGTGTGGGTAACATTGCAAAACCCCGTGGGTAACGGGGTACGCAATTAGAAATGGATGGGTTAGTAAAAAAAGAGATTGGGTCTATTAGTTTTGCAACTGTGCTGTAGTGCTTTCATTTTTTACCTGTGCTTTCAGATATTGATCAGGGTTACTGACCAGGACTGCACCCTTGGAAACAGATGATGAACTTTTGGGTGTAGGCAACGGTTGTACATTGCTGTCCTTATGGATAAAATTCAGGTAAAGTGCGAAAAATAAAAGGTTGAATGCAAAGAAATTTAATATCCTGGAGATACGTTTTTTCATAAGGATGGATTTAGTGGTTTGGAATGACAAAATAGAAAGGCATTTTTTTAAATGCAAACCTACTTGACTGTTTTTTTAAAAAATACCTGAAAATGCGTAAAAGCCACTCGTAATTATACTAGTTTTTCCTCTAAAAGCGTTTACCACGGCAGGTTACAGGTAATGTAACGATCATATGTTCGTTCTGGCACAGGTTGAAGAATACGATCACCTACCAGTAAATTGACGCTTGTTTATTTGATGGTTTCCAGTTTTTTTTGCCAGGTAAACATTTGGTCCCTAAGACGTGCGTCTTCAATAAAATCCAGGTCACGTGCCGCCTTTTCCATTTCTTTTTTCGTTTTGGAAATAATTTTTTCCAACTGGGGAATGGTAATATATTCTGTATCATCTTCCGCAGCCCTGGTCATGATTTCATCTATGGCAAATGGTGACTCAGGATCATATCCTTTGAT
>JANLYU010000306.1:0-4624 GCA_031365785.1 Flavisolibacter sp.
TGTTGTTTGACCGTTTTCTACCAGGTTGGTTCCATGATACATTTTTATACACTGCTTATCCCAATGAGGAAGGAATTTACCAGATACCTTTTTTGATCAGCATGGGTTGGGTGTTCTTTTTTACGGTCCTCATCATGGTCATCATCAGTTTGTTCGATACCAAGGGAAGTAAAGATATCAATGCACTCGAGGTGGATGCCAACATGTTTAAGGTATCTCCATCTATTTTGGCAATGATTGTGGTGATTTTTTGCATCATACTTGCCTTATACATCAGGTTCTGGTAATGTGTCTATTTGGATGAGGCTTGAGAAAGGGCATCTCGCGTTTTTCTATAAGAATGAAAAATGTACTAATCATTGCAGTGTTTTTATTGAAGGTGTTTCACGCCACATGCCAGCAGCACGATTTTTCTGTGATTGCATATTATGCTGGGAAGGATACACAGGAAGTTGAAAAGTTTGCTATTTCAAAACTCACCCATGTCATTTTCAGTTTTTGTCACCTGAAAGGCAACAGGTTGAATGTGGACCAGGAAAGGGATTCAGTGATGATTCATAAACTGGCGGGTTTGAAAACAAAAAATCCAAACCTGAAAGTAATGTTATCGCTGGGAGGGTGGGGTGGATGTGAAACCTGTTCTGATGTGTTCTCAGAAAAACATAACCGTAAAGCTTTTGCAGTCTCTGTTAAAAAGCTGGGTAATTTTTTCGGAACCGATGGTATTGACCTTGACTGGGAATACCCTGCCATTGAAGGCTATCCCCAGCACCATTATCAGCCGGGTGACAGGGAAAACTTTACAAAATTGGTGAAACAACTCCGGAAGACCTTAGGAAAAAGTGCAGTGATCAGTTTCGCTGCCGGTGGATTTAGTAAGTACATTCAGAAGTCTGTGGATTGGAGCAGAGTAATGAAAGAAGTCAACTTTGTAAACCTGATGACCTATGACCTGGTGAATGGATATGCAACAACAACAGGACATCATACGCCACTCTATTCCAATGCGAAACAGGTGGAGTCTGTTGACCATGCAGTCCGCCAACTTTTGGCGTTGAAAGTGCCGCAAAGAAAGATCGTTATCGGCGCAGCCATGTATGGGCGAGTTTGGAAAGATGTGCCCGACGTAGAACATGGGTTGTACCAGAAAGGAATTTTCCTGGAAGGAGTGGCGTATAAAAATTTATCAATAAAATTTTCTTCTGACAGTGGTTTTGTGGAACACTGGGACGAAACATCCAAAGCACCTTTTCTATATCATCCTGAAAGAAAATTATTTGTTACTTACGACAACCCCAGGTCTATGGAACTGAAAACAAAATACGCACGAGAACGGGGCCTGGGTGGCATGATGTTCTGGCAACTCACAGAAGATATTTATCAAAATGGCTTACTGGACGCGATCGACAAGGCAAGCAAGTGAATACGCCGACATAGTCAAGTAGTGAATGGTGAGCAGTAAATAGTATATTGAATTACTACTCACCACTCACGGTTGACAATTCACTTCACCTATTTTTTCCGTAATCACTCATTTTACCGGACGCTTATACCTGATTGGTGGGAGGGGTTCTTTTTTCAATTCAATTCCCTGAGCAGGCAATAATTTTAAAGCTTCCTGTACGGCTCTTTCTAATTGGGGATCTTTTCCTTCGATGATCAGTTTAGGATCCTGGAAAACTTCCACATCTGGAGCCACACCAGTTCCTTCCACTGCCCATTCACCGTTTGTATCGAAGAAGCCACCACGGGGTGCCACCATTCGACCACCATCTATGAAAAGGGGCGTATCCCAGGTTCCCACCAGTCCACCCCATGTACGGGTTCCCACGAGAGGTCCAATTTTACTTTTACGAAACATGTAAGGCAGCAAGTCTCCACCGGAACCTGCATTTTCATTGATGACCATCACTTTTGGACCCCAAATACCGGCCATCGGTGTGGTGGAAACTTTATGACCCTCAACGCGGTTATTGAAATAACCCTGTAGTTTCCTTCCCATGATATCGATCATATAATCGGCAGCAGAGCCCCCACCATTATTTCTTTCGTCGATCACTGCACCTTTTTTATCCTGTTGCGCAAAATAATACCGGTTGAAATAGGTATATCCGGGGTTTCCTGTATTGGGTACATACACATAAGCCAGTTGTCCACCTGATAGCTCTGCAACTTTTCTTCTATTTTCTTCCACCCAGCTGCGGGAACGAAGTCCTGCTTCACTAACCACCGGCACCACGGTCAGCATCCTTGCTCCATCAAGGGAAGCTTTATTATTTACTTTAATTTTTATTTGCCGGTTGGCGGTGCCTTCGAACAAACTAAAAATATTCATGGAGGCGGTGAGTGGTTTTCCTTCTACTTCTACCAGGTATTCACCTTCTTTTACCAACACACCAGGACCGCTAAGTGGAGATCTTAATTCAGGATTCCAGTTCTCTCCCGTATAAATTTTTTTGATTTGAAAAAATCCATTGTTGATTTCATAATCAGCACCGAGCAAACCAACCGGAATAACCGGCACTTCCGGATAGTCTCCTCCGGAGGTAAAGGAGTGACCAACAGAAATTTCCCCACCGAGAATGTCAATGATGTAATTCAGATCAGAACGATGCTTTACATGGGACACCCATGGATGATACCACTTGAATACGTCATCCCACGGAGCACCGTGTTCATTATTCACGTATAAAAAATCACGTTGGTACCTCCATCCTTCCCGGAAGATCTGTTCTGCTTCTTTCTGCGGATCAACGTATACCTTCATGGCATCGGTTGCCAGGCGGCCATCACCAGGCTTGGGCGGAGGATTTACAGCACTCACAATAAACCAACTGATACCAGTTTTATACAACACGTTTTTTCGGTCGAAACTGGTTTGAGCTTCAAGAACTCCTCTTGCAAATTCTATTGACTTCCTGTCTTTAATACTGTACCGGTGCAAAATGGCGCCCTGTTCATTCGGCACAGTTTCTATAAAAAAAATATTTCCTTCAGGTCCAGCCACTAAACCACTGTAATCACGTACCGGAACATTGACAGAAAGGATGCGCTGGCTGATTCCATCAAAATCGATATTAACCCTTGAGCCCGACGGTTTCGCAGCAATTGTTTTAACCGTATCACCGGAAGTTTTGGTAACCATCAATGGTTTCATTTCCGCGCCGGGTTTTGCTGGTTCTTCATCACTTTGAGGTGCCAGCGGTGATGGTGTTTCCTTGGCCAGAACCACCATATATAGGGCTCTTGTTACCGGCACATTATAGCTGCTCATATCCAACCATCCTGTAGCCAGTCCGTAATCTGTACTTGCCAGAAAATATAGATACTTGCCGCTTTCATCCCATTGTGGATCGATGGCATCAGAAAGTCCATCCGTGATGGGTGAATTTTTTCCTGTTTCCAGATTGTAAACCTTCACTGCCTTAAATTGGTTGTCCATCAGTTGAACATAAGCAATCCATTTACTGTCCGGCGACCAGGATGGGTTGAGGGTGCGGTTGGGATGCGCCAGTTTATCAGTGGTCACTAATTTCAAGGAACCTGAAGAGAGTTCTATCAACCATAAATTATAATCCGTATCAGTAAAGGCAATGAATTTTGAATCCGGTGACCATGAAGGCGTGAAATAAAATTTCTTGTTGGGAATCGGATACGCTTTGGGAACATCCAGTCCTGACTGATCGCCAACCATCAACTGGTATTCGCCAGAAGCATCTGAAAACCATGCAATCTTTTGTCCATCCGGTGACCAGGTAGGGTAACGGTCAGCCACACCTGTAGAATGCGTAATGTTGCGCCAGTCGCCATTTTCTTTTGGAACCGTAAAGATCTCCCCCCTATATTCAAATAATGCCCGCTTACCAGTAGGAGATAAACTGGCATTACTCAAAGCAGCAGGTGGAATATTGTTCCAACGCGCGCGACCATAATTCAAATCTCCATTGGCACTGATCTCCAGTTGTTTGCTTTTGCCTGTTGCAATATCAAAAGTATGCAGGTGTCCACCCTGTTCAAAAACAAGTGTGCCCTCATAGGCCGCTACATTTTTTACATCAAAGTCTTTGAAAAATGTCAATTGTTTCAGTGCTTTTGTCTGAGGATTAAAAGACCATACGTTATTGGCGAAGTCCAGTTCGGAAAGAAAATACAAAATGCCTTTGTCCCAGGCAGGACTGGTATGTCTTTCGTTATCACCTCTTGGAGTTTTAACCGTTTCATTTGTTTTCATGTTAAAGATCCATATCGGCTGTGCCTGGCCACCCCTATAATTCCTCCATTCGGGATCCCAGAACTGGTAGGGTTGGTAGGCCATCAGGTTGCCGTCAGTAGAAAGGCTTCCGGTATAACCAAAAGGAAGGATCAATGGCTCAGGTGTGCCACCACTAATATTCACCTTATAAAATTTTGAATTGGAAATGGGTGTACCATCGCGATAGGAAGTGAAGTAAACTGATTTTCCATCAGGCATCCAGCCCTGAACCAAATCAGGTGAAGGGTGCCAGGTTAATCTTTTAGGATCTCCACCCTGAACCGGAACAATATACACATCGGTATTGCCATCATACTGGCCCGTAAAAGCCACCCAATTTCCATCCGGACTCAATTTAGGGTTGGTTTCCGC
>JANLYU010000334.1:0-3213 GCA_031365785.1 Flavisolibacter sp.
TTATTGGCCCCACCCCGGAGATGATCACCGCAATGGGAGATAAAATCACGGCCAAACAAACTATGATCACAGCAGGTGTTCCGGTAGTTCCGGGTGTGGATGGATTGCTGGAAAGTGTGCAGCATGCAAAAGATGCTGCGGCAGAAATTGGATATCCCGTTATTTTAAAAGCTACAGCGGGTGGTGGTGGTAAAGGCATGAGGGTAGTATGGGCGGAAGAAGAGATTGAGAAATCATTTGAAAATGCAAAGACAGAAGCGGCGGCTTCTTTTAAGAATGATGGCATCTACATTGAAAAATTTGTAGAAGAACCAAGACATATAGAAATTCAGGTGGCAGGAGATCAGTTTGGAAATGTTTGTCATCTGAGCGAAAGGGATTGCAGTATTCAAAGGCGCCATCAGAAATTAGTGGAAGAATCACCTTCTCCATTTATGACAGATGAATTGCGAAACAGGATGGGAGAGGCTGCTATCAAAGCTGCTTCGGCTATTAGTTATGAAGGCGTGGGTACCATTGAATTTTTAGTGGACAAACACCGTGATTTTTATTTCATGGAAATGAACACCCGTATCCAGGTGGAACATTGCGTAACCGAAGAAGTGATCAATTATGATTTGATCAAAGAACAAATAAAAATTGCTGCCGGGCATAAAGTAAGCGGCATGAATTATTTCCCACAGATGCATGCAATAGAATGCCGCATCAATGCAGAAGATCCATTCAGCGACTTCAGACCAAGCCCGGGTAAAATAACAGTGTTGCACACTCCAGGAGGGCATGGTGTTCGTGTTGACAGTCATGTGTACGCAGGGTATGTAATCCCTCCTTATTATGATAGCATGATCGGTAAATTAATTACAGTGGCAAGAACACGTGAAGAAGCAATTGATACCATGTACCGGGCGCTTAGTGAATACGTGATTGAGGGTGTAAAAACAACCATTCCTTTTCACCTGCAGTTAATGAAGAACGAAGATTTTAGAAAAGGAAATTTCACCACCAAATTTTTAGAAAATTTTGAACTGCAAAAAGGTTTTTGATCTTTGCATTTATCAGGAACATTTATCTAAGCGGCTTCAACCGCTTTTTTCTTTTAGAATAGAAAGACGGATGGATTTTTTTAGATAATGAGTTATTAAAGTAAAAGCCTGTACCTTTTCAGGCACAGGGCTTTTCAAAACTATTTCAGGACTTGTTTATTTCATTTCAGCAACAACGGAGATCTTAGGTTCTTTAGCTACTTTACCATCAGCATCGCCAATTCCATAATCGGCTCCATTAATTGTGAAGTCAGATTTTGCGATAACAGTTCCGCCGGCAATAGTGACATCAGCGGTAGTTTTTACTGGTTTGGTGATACCATGCATGGTCAATTCACCTTCAACGTTCGCTTTGTAGCTTCCGTCAGCAGCAAAATTTACTTCAGATAAGTTTGTGATGGTGCCTTTAAAAGTGGCCTTAGGAAACTTTTCAGAATCCATCCATTTAGCCCCATTGAAATGTTCCTGCATCATTGGGTTACCAAAACTGAAGCTTTTCATAATTGCTTCAAATGCAACCGTACCGGTTTTAGTATCAATAGCTGCTACCACAGTTTTGTTTTCAGCTTTTGGCTTATCATCCAGACTGGTAGTTGCATCAAAATTGATACTGGCAGATGTGGTAGTTTTCTTTTGTGCAAAAGTTACACTGGCCATTAATCCAAGTGCAATAATGAGAGTTGTTTTTTTCATTTGTTATTTATTTTTTGAGATTATTGATTGATTGAACATCTTTTGAATGTGATGAATTCAGTTTCTAAAATATCACTGTACACTCCTCCACTGCAGGAGCCTTTGATAGATACGTTGTCTCCTTGTTTTAGTTTTTTTACATTGGCAGCATCCTGCTGCTGAAATGCGAAAATAACGTATGAGCCGGTGGTAGTATCAGCCATCTTAATATTTACTGTGGTATCAGCCTGTTCCACCTCAGTTACCCTTCCATTGATGGTGATGATCTGCTCAGCGTATTTCTTATTGGAAGCACTATCATTTTGCTGAAATTCTTTTATGAAATCTATGGCATTGAGCGTATAAGCAGCTTTCACTTTGGAAGTATCAGAAAAAGTATCAGTAAAAATATACCAGGCAGCACCAACAACTGCAGCAAGTATAATGGCTCCAATGATTAAGATTTTTCTAATTCGTTTTTTTTTCGTTGAATTTCGGGTTAACATGTTTAACTTATTCAGAATGCAAATATAGAATGTTCAAACATTGAAAACCATTGAACCAGGTTAAGAAACAGCTAAAATATTAATATTTTTTATGGGATATGGATCACTTGCAATTTTTACAAATACCAGCCGGGCAGTTATTAGCCACTTATATTAATAGGCAACCATTGTGCCAAAAGAACAGAAATTTGTTTAAACTCCACCATAAATCCATCATGTCCATAGCCAGAGTCAATTTCAAATAAAGTGGAATCAGGAATGTTTTCTGCCAAAGTTTTCTGCTCACACAAGGGACACAGTATATCTGTACTGATACCAATGATAAGCGTTCGTTGATGAATGCGTTGCAGCACCATCCTGGTATCATTACTGCGGCCCCTTGCAATGTTATGGCTGTCCATGCTTTTGGTAAGAAGCCAATAGCTAAAGGCGTTGAACCTGCTGATCAGCTTATCACCCTGGTGGTTGATATAGGAGGAAGCTTTGAATCCATCGGTCTTATCAACATCTTTATCTGACTGTGTCTTTACCATAATTTCATAATTCCGATAAGTAAGCATTCCTATCGCTCTTGCTGCTTTTAATCCTTTGGCCCCGGCAGTTGGTGAAAGTTCCTTCCAGGTGCAGTCAGCCTCAATGCTCAGCCGTTGGGCTGTATGCGTAGCAATTCCCCAGGCACTTTCTGTAGCCGATGTGGCCAATAAAAACAAATTGCCGATGCTGTCTTTTTCCATGATGCACCATTCCATCGCCTGGTAGCCACCCATGCTTCCCCCCACCAGTAAAAATATTTTTTCTATGCTGAGATGTTTGCGTAAAACAATATGGGCATTTACCATATCCCTGATAGTAATGAAGGGAAATGAACTATAATAATGTTCTTTTGTTAGAGGATTTATAGACAAAGGGCCGGAAGTTCCATAGCATGAGCCCAGTATATTGGCACATATGATGAAATATTTTTCAGGATCAATTACGTAGCCATTGCCAAC
>JANLYU010000343.1:0-2377 GCA_031365785.1 Flavisolibacter sp.
CAATAACCTGCTGGATATATACCCTGATAAAACAAAGAATTCTAATTATGTAGATAATGGTCGTTTTGTTTATTCTGGTAGTGCACACCAGTTTGGATCCAATGGCCGGTTTGTATTTGCTAAATTGAGTTTCCGGTTATAACTGTTTCATTCATTGTAAAAGGCGGTTATATGGCCCCCTTTTTTATGCTAAGCGGCTGACAAGATTCAAATGAACTTTTATTCGATATCCTTTATTTATTGAGTTGGGTTGCAGTGTTTACAAAAAGCATTTATTTTTTGACACTTTTTTCCGGATATAGGTTTTTCAAAGCGTTATATACAGCCTGGTGCAGGATGGTAGCGTGATCCTCCTGGGGTAAATAGTCGAAATAAACTGTAGCGCTTTTGTTGGGCAAATTTTTAATTTTTTCTGCGAGCAGGTTCGCGTCCACTTCCATCACATGAGGATGATCTCCAGGAGTCAGTCCCTCTTTACCAACTCCTATGTACACTTCAGTAGTTGGAATAAATCCTGGATTCAAAACTGTAGTTTCAAATTTTAAAAGGGAACCATCATCCCACCACAAACTGGGGCTGATGATAATATATTTGTTGAAGAGCTGTGGTTTTTTTAATAGTATTTCAGTAGCCAATAACCCGCCCAGGGATTCGCCAATAATAGTTCTGGAAGTATTTGTTTTGTACTTCTTTGAGATATAGGGTTGTAATTCTGTTTCCAGGAATTTGATAAATTTTTCTGATTTTCCTGCAGAGGGATATTTTTTCAGCTGATCATCAATAGACGATGGGTAGGTAAAATCCCTTTTCCTGTCTACGTTGGCAATTCCTACAATAATTGATTTTGGCACCCGGTCTATCCAGGGGAAACTATTGAACTGGTAGAGACCTACAACATGAATGAAATCCTCATCTGCAGAGCCATCTAATAAATAGACCACAGGATATGTGGCGGTATCACCCGATTGATAACCCTCGGGCAAATAAATATTCAAAATGCGCTTCTCAGCCAACACCTTTGATTGTATTTCATCAATTGAACCCAGAACAAATGCCTTTTTGTTTTCAACTTCAATTTTTTGGGCACAGGCCAGCGTGGAGGCAGAGGTCAGCAATACGATAGTGAATAGTTTCAACATCTTAGGATGAAAATAAGATAATAGTCAATTAGGCTGTACATTTCATGTGCCGCTTGCCCTGAAAGGTGCAGACCAGGAAATTAATAGGGTTTAGTTGCCCCCTATTCCTAGATGGTGTTCAGTTTCCAGATGGTAGGGAAGTTCGATTCATACATAAGTAGATCTGATGCATATGAGAGTAAAAAATATATTAGTTGTTCTGGTTTTGATGAATTCATTAAATATGTCTGCTCAGCTGCATCTCCAAAACCGTTTGGATTCTTTCTGTAAAGAATTCATCACCAACATCCGGAAAAATGAAACGCTTCAGACCCGCCTGATTTTGGATAAATCTATTTATCAACCCGGTGAGCCCATATGGTTTAAAGCGATCTTAATGAAAAGTATATCTGATCAGCTCACCGATTATTCATCTAACCTGATCATTGATCTGGTGGATGAAAAGGATAGTGTGATCAAACGGATGCTTTTATTTGCTGAAAAAGGCCAGTCGGGCGGTCAAATCATAATTCCGACAACCATCCGTGAAGGCAATTTCTGGGTGCGTGCTTATACCAGAGAGATGGTAAGAAATGCAATCAGGAAGATTGCTGTACTTCCCATTTATATTGGGCATCCTTCTTCTGCAGGTGCAAACCGCTTTAGAATAGTATTTAGAAAAGGAGCACAAATTCCAATCGTGTCAACCTCAGGTGGAGAAATAAAAGTTTTTCCTAACCCGGTAAGGGGGAGAACAATCAGCCTGCAATTGAGAAATCAGAAAGCAGGAAAGTACACTATTCGCCTCGTCAATTCTCTCGGCCAGCAAATCAGCACAAGGGCAATGACTTTCGGAACAGGGTCAGAAACACGTACCATACGTTTTGAAGGGTCAATACCCAAAGGCGTATATAGATTGCAGATTGTAAGTGGCGAGAGTACAATCAATGAGCAATTAATTTTCGAATAAAAAATTGATTTATCAGGTACTTCGGTCATATAAGAAATATTTAAGATTATTTTTGAAAGAATGTTTTATATTTGCCCCGAAGTACCTAATTTTACCTCCTAAAAAAATAAAAACTGAGAATAATGAAAAGAACATCCGTACAGAGATACCTGATGCTGATAGCAATTTTTGTAATGCCATTGTTTGCATTAGCACAGGCAGATCCCGGTGGCGATCCAGACGTTCCAATTGACGGTGGTCTGTCTTTGCTGGTGGCAGCAGGTGTCGGCTATGTGGCCAAAAAAGGCTA
>JANLYU010000352.1:0-3958 GCA_031365785.1 Flavisolibacter sp.
CTTGACTTAATACAACCTTTTATTGCTAACCATTCAAAGAATATATTTAACTTACTCCAATAGGTCGCAACCGTTGATTTTTTTATACCTGATTTAACGATTCCTTTACCCACAACTCTTTTTCTTTCTTGCAGTATTTTAAAAAACTGTGTAACGGTTTGCGGTGTGATAAGTTCAAGTGAGACACCAGGCATCAAACGCATAAAAGTTGCAAAAGTAGTTCGATAACCACGTAACGTGTCAGGTCTCACTCGCTTTGCAAACTCACATTCATACATGAATTCATCAAATAGTTCCTGGATGTTTTTACGCATATAGGAACATATCATTACAAAAAAATTAAACCAATGAGAAAAATTTTTGTTGTGACTGCGTTTTACTTCAGCAGTCAGCTTTCAGCCCAAACCATTCAGAGGCCTTTACAGGATTCCACCCATCGCACCATGGAAGAGGTAACCTTAACGGCCAATAAGTTTTCTGTAAAAACTTCCGAAACAGGTAAGGTGGTAACTGTCATTACCAGAGAAGCTATTGAACATGCGGGCAGCAGGGACCTTGCGCAGGTGATTACAGAACTCGGTGGAGTTTTTATCAATGGGTATAACAGCAATGCTGGCAAAGAAAAAAACATATACCTGCGAGGGGCCAGGGTAGACCATACATTGATCACTATTGATGGTATTCCTGTTTATGACGCTTCCGGCATCGGAAGCAATTTTGATATCCGGAACATTCCTGTTGATCTTGTGGAACGCATTGAGATCCTCAAGGGAAGTCAAAGTACATTGTATGGAAGCGATGCCATTGCCGGGGTGATTAATCTCATTACGCGAAAAGGTGGTACAAAACCCTTTTCGATTTCCGCCACCGCAGACTATGGAAGTTTTCAAACTTTCAGGGCGCATACCTCCATCAGCGGTCATTCGAAACTTTTCGACTACCAGGTGGGATACACCCACTTTAATACCGATGGTTTCTCTGAAGCCAAAAAACCCACTACCGCTACCACCACCTTTGATAAAGATGGTTTCCGACAAAACAATGTGGAAGGAAATCTTAGTTTCAGTATATCGAAGCAGGTAAAAATTCAGCCTTTTTTCAGGTATAATCAAAACAAGTCCAGCCTTGACCAGGATGCCTTTATCGATGAACTGGATTTTACCAATGAAATAAAAAACACACAAGCTGGCATCCGTAATATTTTTTCTTTTGGTAATACCCAGCTCCATGTAATATACCAGTACAATTATACCCACCGTTATTACCTCGATGATTCTGTAAAGAGCAGGAATGGTTTTTATACTTATAACCAGGCCACCTTCAAAGCCAGCGAACATTTTGGCGAAGCCTTCGTGATATTTCCATTCAGCTTTTTTAAGTTAACTGCAGGAACAGACATCAGATCATCCAATACAGATTACAAACCGGTGCAAATACCCTTTCCATCCAAAGCTTTCAGCAGTGACAGCGTGAAGCAGCAGCAGTTCGGTATGTATGCTGCTTTAAATTATTCCAGGTCGAGTTGGAATATAGAAGCAGGAACACGGTATAATCATCATTCAGAATACGGAAGCAATTACGCGTTCAATTTTAATCCTTCCTACCTGCTCCGTTCTAATTTGAAAATTTTTGCCAATGTTTCCACCGGTTATAAAACACCCAGCCTTTACCAGTTGTTTTCTGAATATGGCAACCGGCAACTTACTCCGGAAACATCCGTTAATCTGGAAGGAGGGCTTCAGGTATTTTCAAAAGACCAGCGTTCAAATCTAAGGGCTACTTATTACCGCAGAAAAGTAAAAGACGTGATTGCTTTCTTTTTTGACCCAGCCACATTTGCTTCTTATTATATCAATCAGGACCGCCAGAAAGATCATGGTTTTGAACTCGAAGGCACCACAAAAATCAGTGTGCTGCAATTGCACGCCCTTTATAGCTATGTGGACGGAAAAGTTAGCACGTTGCAAAACGGAAAAGACACCACCTATTTCAATTTGCTGCGTCGTCCAAAAAGTACATTTACTTTTTCATTGGGCAGCCAGTTAACAAAGACTTTGTTTACCAATATTCAATTAACAGCGGTGGGCAAGCGGAAAGATATTTATTTTGATCCCGTTACTTATGGATCTAGCAGCATCACGCTCAAAAAATATGTATTGCTCAATTTTTACGCCGAGTATGCATTTTTCAACAACCGGTTAAAAGTGTTTGCTGACCTGCGAAATATTCTGGATAAAGATTATTCAGACATCTATGGCTATAATACAGCGCGATTCAATGGATATGGAGGGTTTCGTGTACACCTTTAAAGATGAAAGCTTTTTTAAACTGGAGCGGCGGTAAGGATTCAGCGTTTTGCCTGTATCAGGCACAACAGCAGGGAATTCCTATTGAGGCGCTGGTAACCACCATCAACTCATTAACTGATCGCATTCCCATGCATGGTGTACCGAGGTCTTTACTGCAACAACAGGCGTCCAGTGCAGGACTTCCCCTGTACATGATTGAAGCACCCCCGACTCCAAATATGAAAGAATATGAAACCCTGATCAGATTTTCCAACCAACAATTGAAGAAAAAAGGTTTTACGCATGTAGTATCAGGTGATCTTTTTCTTGAAGACCTGCGGAATTACCGTGATGCGCTGTATGGTAGTGACGATTTACAAACGCTGTATCCATTATGGAAAATCGATACTAAAGATTTGATGCATTCCTTCCTTGCAGAAGGATTCAGAGCCATAGTGGTGAGTATCAACACCGCTTTTCTGAACCAAAGTTTCTGTGGTAGGTTACTGGACAGCACCTTCATTGATGATCTTCCTGGCGATGCTGATGTATGCGGGGAAAATGGAGAATTCCATTCCTTTGTATTTGACGGACCCATTTTTCGAAAGCCGATAGAATTTCAAAAAGGAAAGATCTTCTATCAGGATTTCCCTTCTCCCCGCAAAGAGGATAGTGAAAATCCTCCTGGTCCGCCTTCTGTAACTGGATTTTATTTCTGCGACCTCCTGCCCGGATGAGGACCAAACAATAACTTTGACAAAACAGCAGGATGCATATGAAGTTGCAGGAATTGTTGACGGTAACTTTTACTTTATTTGCGATTATAGATATTATCGGTTCGGTGCCTGTGCTCATTGGCCTGAAGGGAAAAATGGGTGGTATCAATGAGGGCAGGGCCACGCTGGTGGCGGGTGCGCTGATGATTATTTTTCTTTTTACCGGTGAGCCCTTGCTCAATCTGCTGGGTCTGGATGTAAAATCATTTGCCGTTGGAGGTTCCATTGTGATCTTTATTTTAGGACTTGAAATGGTTTTGGGACTTGAATTCTTCAAAAGTGAAAAAGACATCCGCGCGGCTACGGTGGTGCCGATTGCGTTTCCATTGATTGCCGGATCGGGTACCCTTACCACCATTATTTCATTGAAGGCTAATTACAGCCAGACCACCGTGTTGGTAGCTATACTGATTAATCTGATCATCGTATTTGCAGTTTTGAAATCACTACGCCTCATCGAACGCATTCTCGGGCCAGCGGGTTTGATTGCCGTGCGAAAATTTTTTGGCGTAGTTTTGCTCGCCATTGCAGTAAAGATCTTTGCTTATAATGCGCATGGCCTGATCCGGTGAATGTTCACGTGTTCTTTTTGGCCTCGTAGTACAATGGATAGTATAAGGGTCTCCGAAGCCCTGGATCCGCGTTCGATTCGCGGCGAGGCTACCACATCATCAATAAATCTTTTACATCGAATTTTCACTTGCGTTCCCTGCCCGACTGCGTCGCGCAGGCGTGGATTCGCGGCGAGGCTACCACTTTATCAATAAATATCTTACTCTGAATTTTCACTTTCGTTCCCTGCCCGAATGCGTCGCGCAGGCGGGAATCTTAAGCAATAAAAACAAAAACAATGGAAAAAAGAATACTGGGTAATAGTGGTCTCGAAGTGTCTGC
>JANLYU010000375.1:0-5025 GCA_031365785.1 Flavisolibacter sp.
CAATTCCCAGGATCACCAAAAAAATTGATTCACTCTGGTGGAAAAAACCTCCTTCGGAAAAAGATACCTCCAAGGTGATAGTGATGGTAAGGGCCACTGATCCACCTGGATTTGGAGATTATATCCGGTATTTTACCAAAATCAACAAGCAAAAAATATTTCTTCCTCCGGTAAATTCTGTGTTTGATGATTTCTTTATAGATGGAACTACATATGAAGTTCAAATACAGCCTGGAATAGACAGGAATGCCGATTCCACTGAAAAAGACTTCTTCTTCCGCGGCGACACGGTTACTTTCAAAACCAGCAATATCGATAGGGCAACCTATGATTTCTGGCGGACCTGGGAATTTTCGTATGCTTCTATTGGCAATCCGTTTTCTTCACCCACAAAGATTATTGGAAATATCAGCAATCATGCACTGGGTTATTTTGGTGGATATGCATCCCAATTCAATACACTCATTATTCCTCGCTGAGGCCACTATGACAAACAATTAAGTTATTACCTATAATTTCGCGCATCTGTAATATTTAGTAATGGATAAAATGCAAGAAAAAGTTGGCTTATTGATCATTGGATCAGGACCGGCAGGATATTCCGCCGCCGTCTATGCGGCCAGGGCTAATCTAAAACCAGTCATGTACCAGGGAATTCAGCCAGGTGGCCAATTGACCATCACCACAGACGTAGAAAATTATCCGGGTTTTCCGGAAGGCATTCAGGGACCAGAATTGATGATACAGTTCGAAAAGCAGGCACAAAGAATGGGCACAGATGTCCGGTATGGTCTTGCTACAAAAGTAGATTTTTCAACAAGGCCCTATAAAGTGTGGATAGATGAAGAAAAATTAGTGGAAGCTGATGCGGTTGTCATAGCCACCGGAGCTTCAGCAAAATGGCTGGGCATTGAAAGTGAGCAAAGGTTGAACGGCTATGGTGTGAGTGCCTGTGCAGTTTGCGATGGTTTTTTCTTCCGGGGAAAAGAAGTAGCCATTGTAGGCGCAGGGGATACTGCAGCTGAAGAAGCATTGTATCTGTCAAAACTTACCTCTACCGTACACATGCTGGTTCGTAAAGAAGAAATGCGAGCCAGCAAAATCATGCAGGACCGGGTGCTGCATACCTCCAATATCAAAGTATACTGGAATACGGAAACAGATATTATCCTGGGAGAAAAAACGGTGGAAGGTGTAAGGATTAAAAATAATAAAACCGGGGCTACACAGGATATTCCCATAAAAGGATTCTTTGTAGCTATTGGTCATACTCCCAATTCTGATATTTTCAAAGGGTTCATTGATATGGATGATGCAGGTTATATCAAAACTATTCCAGGCACCTCAAAAACTAATATGGAAGGGGTATTTGCAGCAGGCGACGTGCAGGATAAAATTTACCGGCAGGCAGTTACCGCTGCTGGAAGTGGCTGCATGGCTGCACTTGATGCGGAACGGTATCTGTCTGAAAAAGGTCTTCATTAATTTTTAGGGAAAGACAAGCACAGGCATAGCAATGTTGCTCTGGCGTTGAAGGACAATACACCAACTAAATTTGACATATTCATGGCCGGACACTTTACAATAGAATTGAAAAACCTTCGCTTTTTTGCGGAGCATGGTATGTACCAGGAGGAAATGAAAGTAGGTAATCAGTTTGAAGTGGATCTGTCTATCGGATGCAAATCACCTAAAAAACCAATCACTTCAATTGATCAGACAATCAACTATGTAGAAGTGTATCGTATTGTGCAGGAAGAATTCAGTGTACGAAAGTACCTGTTGGAAACATGTGCGATGCTAATCGCTGAAAAATTACAATTACATTTTCCAGAAATTGAAGACCTCACCATCATTATTAGAAAGTTGAACCCCCCCATAACTAACTTTACCGGCTCCGTCAGCATTACTTACAAGAGATCATTTAAATAACGGTTGACTTCCATCGATCACTTTTGATATACAAGAAAGAAAGTGTAAAAAGGATCGTCCAATACAACACTTCAGACATCCAGCCCCACAAGAGAGACATTTTTTTGACTTCCAATACATAAAACACATAGCTGCAATAGAATACCATCGCTATTAATTCTATCAGAAAAGTGACCTTGCTGTTTCCGGTTCCGGTAACGGCATTGAGCCAGACAATACCAAAAGATAAAAGTATCATGGCAAAGGCAATACACCTCAGCACCGGAATGCCTTCTTCAATAAATAGAGCGTCATTTCTAAAAAGAGATAGGTAAATCGCCGGAAAAAGATTCAGCAGCAAACAAACCACAAGACTCATTCCCAAACTGAGTCGGGTAATTTTTCCAATCAAAAAGACTACCTGATCCTTAAGTCCCTGCCCGATTACATTACTAACCATACTGTTGGTAGTGGCAGCCAGTGACCAGAAAAAGGTACCGAATAAGCCAAATACAGTACGCATAGCTGTAGAAATTGCTAAACCCGTTTGTGAAGCATTCCTGGCTATCAGCAGGTAAAAAAAGAACCATGAAATAATACTGGCTGCATGCTGGAAAGCTAGCGGGCCAGATGCTTTCAATATCATCCTCGCTATTCTACGATCCAAACTGAAATTGCTGAATAAAGAGAATTGGTTCGTGATTCCCTTACCATGAATGACCAGGAAAATTACAAACATGCCAGTGAATTCAGCAATAATGGAGGCTACTGCTGCGCCATTGAATCCCATCTCAGGGAAGCCCCAGTGTCCGAAGATCAGGGCGTAATCAAAAAATATATTGGTCACGGTTTCAGCAAGGGTGCCCGTAACCAGGTAACGGCTCTTGTTGATGCCCACTAAAAGGGCATTCCGCAATTGATAGATGTATAAAAAAGGAAGGCCGAAAATCCTGATATTCAGAAAACTAATGGATAGGACAGCTTGTTCATGGCTGAGGAATTTCAGGAGTAAGGCAGGCATTACAAAGAGTGTAAAGAGAATACCAGATACCGCTACGGCAAGTGCAATAAAGATACCCTGCGTGAAGAGCTGCCCTATGGCATCTGGCTTGTTTTCCCCAGCCCGACGTGAAATAAGGGTTTGCAGTCCATTGTTCAATCCAAACCCTATTCCTGCAAAAATGAGATAATACACACCTGTGATGGCTGCCATCGCCAGTGAACGTTCAATTTGATGACCCAGGAATATGCCATTGATGATTAAATTGAGTTGGGGAACAAAAAATGCCAGCGTGATGGGCAGCGCAATTTTTAGTATCTGTCTGTAGGATATCCCAACACGTAAATAATCGGTCATTCTATCAAAAAATGTTGTAAGCTAGGGCAATTTGATGAAATACGTACTTTGCAAAAAATAAGCTTTTGAAAACACTGTTTACCATAGGAAATGAAAAAAATGGGAGCGATACCTTATTAGTGGAATTGGGACAAGATCATTGTAGTTATGCATTTCTGAATTTGGCTGCCAAGTCATTTCAGTGGATGAGTTATGTTTCGTTGGAAGAATTCGAGGATGAATCCAAACTCACATCACTTTTTGCAGAACTCCGGAAAGAACAGGTTGAAAAAGTAGTAGTGTGCATAGCGTATCCTCAGGCTATGTTTATTCCCCAAAATTTTCCACTGGAAGCGGGCACGCTAACCTCGCTGATTTATCAGCAAAAGGCACAGGTGCTGAACGATGCCATTCCTGAATGGCAATTAAAAGCCACTTATCTGATGCCAGTTTCTTTGTATGAAACAATAACCTCAATCTTTCCGGATGCCTCTTTTTTTCATGCCTATACACCTTCACTAAAAATTTATAATGGATTCACCGCTACTGACCAGCTGGACCTGCATTTTACTACACAGTTGTTCAGGGTGATGGTAAAAAAAGACCAGCAACTGGTGCTGGCTCAGACATATTCATATAAAACCCCGTTGGATGTGGTTTATTTCCTACTGAAAATTTTTTATGAACTGAGTTTGGATCAGTCAGCTGCTTTTGTGATCATTTCGGGCCTGATTGATCGGGACTCAGCTATGTACCAGGAATTACACCTTTATTTTCTGAATATTCATTTTGCAGTTCCACCTGACTATTCCATCCCCAACTCCCAACACCCATCCTACTACTTTAGTTCTATGTACAACCTGGCAGCATGCGTATCATAAGTGGAAACCTTGGAGGAAGAAAAATTCACCCTCCTGCAAAAATGCCTTTTACAAGGCCCACAACGGATATTGCCAAAGAAGGGTTGTTTAATGTGATTCAGCACCAGCTGGATTTTACATCACTTAAATCACTTGACCTCTTCGGTGGAACCGGGAGTATCAGTTACGAATTGGCCTCCCGCGGTGTTACTGATCTTACAATTGTTGAAAAAGATGCGCTGATGTGCGCGTTCATCAAAAAAAAGGTGGAAGAGTTCAAGATTGAAAATTGCAGGGTAGTGAAGCAGGAAGCGTTCCGCTTTATAGATCAATGTGCAGAACAATTTAGTTTTATTTTTGCAGGACCCCCTTACGCTATGCAGTCCATAGATGATCTCCCCAAAAAAATCTTTGAAAAAAAATTACTCATGGAAAATGGATGGATGGTTTTGGAGCACACGCCAAGAAATCATTATGAGAATCTTCCTTTTTTTGTCTCTTCCAGGAACTACGGCACTACCATATTTTCAATTTTTGTGCAAACATCTTCCCGGTAATTGGATAGATTACCACATGTTCCAATTATGATATACACTCATTTGTTCATCTATGCTTAAAAAGGATATTCGTCACTACTACAAAACAAAACGTTCAGCTTTGTCCATGATGGATAAATCTAAATGGGATGACCTTTTATTGATACAATTTCAAACTCTTCAACTTCCGTTTCTAAAGATTATCCTTAGTTTTTATCCAATGTTGAAAAATAATGAAGTGGATACTTTTCTCATGACCGATTACCTGCATTTCAAAAATCCTAATCTGCACCTTTGTTATCCACGTATGACTTTTAGTGAAGTTTCCATGGAAGCAGTACTATGTTCAGCAGACAGTATTTTCGAAGCAGGAAAACATGAA
>JANLYU010000379.1:0-2907 GCA_031365785.1 Flavisolibacter sp.
GTTGGATGCTGGAAGACAAAATCAAATTTTCGTCACAGGGTGGAGACAATGCCTGGGACAGTCGTTTTTACCTGAACATTTGGACCGGCAACCTTTTTGGCTTGCTGGGTTTTTCAAGTACACCGGGTTCAGCGGCTGATAAGGATGGCATCGTTATTCATTATAGTTCATTTGGAACGATTGGCGCCTTACCTCCTTATGAATTGGGTAGAACCGTTGTCCATGAAGTGGGTCACTGGCTGGGCCTCAAACATATCTGGGGTGATACTTATTGTGGTGACGATATGGTGGACGATACACCAAAGCAGGGAAATTTTACTTCTGGTTGCCCTACTTCATTCAGATCAAGCTGTAACAATGGCACGCTGGGAGATATGTATATGAACTATATGGATTATACCAGTGATGCGTGCATGAATTTATTTACTAAGGGTCAGAAGTCAAGAATGCTCTCGCTTTTCAAGGAAGGAGGAATCAGAAATTCGTTTTTGTCCAGTAAGGGAATGTCAAATCCGTGGGTAGTTGAAACACCAGAAGTTGTAGTCCGGGATGAACAGGGCGTTTTTACATACTACCCCAATCCTGCAACCAACCAAATCGTTTTGAACTTTGGAGACCTTTCGTGGATGGGAAAAACTCTAACGATTATTAACATCAATGGAAGTGTTCAGATGCAGCTCACCATCACTTCAAAAATGCAAAAAATAGACCTGACCCATTTATCAAAAGGTATTTATTTTATTCGGGGTGTCAATGGATCTTCAAAGATCAATGATAAACTGATGAAGCTATAATTCCTCCATCATCATTTTTGTAACTATTCTGGCGGCAACAGGTGCCAGTGCTACCCCCATTCCACTCATTCGCACCGCACAAAAAACGTGTTCACTGGTTTTCTTCACAATTGGAAGTTTATCACTTCCCATGGCCATAATACCTGACCATCTGTTTTCTATGGTGTACGTTCCCTTACGTCCTGGTAGAATGATTTCATCGAGGTACATTTCCAGGGAAGATTGAATCAAAGGGGAGGTATCAAAAACTGAGGTAGACTCTTCATCGAAGGCTTTATTTCTAGCACCACCCAGCAAAACATTTTGTCCGAGGTTTCTGAAATAATAAAATCCTTCATCTGCATGGAAGGTTCCCTTCCAGGGTAAATTTTTTATAGGTGACGTTAGTATTACTTGTCCACGGGCCGGCCTGATATCCAGGTTGGAAATTAAATTCCCTGCAAATGCATTCGTACAGATGAGCAGTTGCCTGCACCGCAACATCAGTGGATGATTAGTCTGTATAGACACATACCCGTTATCGATTTCATAGGACAGGATTTCCATCTGGTTGAATACTTGAACACCAAGTCCTTGCACTTTCTGTAAAAGTGACCGAACTAATTTACCAGGGTGAAGACATCCTTCAAGACTGTTTACCACCAGGTGTTGGGTATGTCCGAACCCAAATGATTCAATCTTTCTGCTGACATCGACATAGGTATTTTTTTTAGCAGTAATGGGTTTCAGTAACGTGTTAATGTATTCAATTTGGTGCTGTAATTGTTCAACGGTCAACGATTGGCTATGATCATAAAGTTCATATCCTCCACACCATTCAAAGTCTATGATTTCTGGTTTGAAATATTTCCTGATGCGTTCCAGCCCTTTCAACCTTAGTTCAACCAGTTCCAGCATTTTATCTGTACCCATCACCCGGGCATCATGGACTACTTCGCTCAGGCTTCCAAAACTGGCAAAGCCTGCATTACGGGTGCTTGCTCCAGTGGGAATCAGACCACTGTCTACAATGGTAATTTTTAAATGAGGATGTGTTTTCTTCAAATACAACGCTGACCAAAGACCTGTAAAACCACTTCCTGCAATGATTACATCCTGCGTATCAAAAAAAGTTTCTTTTTCCCATATGCTGATCATCTGTTCTTTTTTAGTTGAAAATATAGCTAATTTAACGGTGCATTAAGTTTGTACACTTTATTTTACATCCATAAATCTAACTATGAAAAAATCACTATTTCTGTTGGCATTCCTAGGTGCCATTCCATTTTTATCTCCAGCACAAGGTTTCAAAAATATTATTAAAAGGGATTCTGCAGGAAAGCATTCGGTTTCTATTTTAAATAAATCTGCTGGCAGGCCAACACTTTCAAAAGAAGAAATCATCAGCGGTTTAAAAGAGGCCTTAAGTGTTGGAACGAGTCATGCTTCGCAACAACTTTCCACGGCTGATGGTTTTTTCAAAGATGCAGTTGTAAAGATATTGATGCCCGAGGAAGCCGTAAAGGCGGAAAAAAAATTACGTGGTCTTGGAATGGGTAAGATGGTGGATGATGCAATTTTATCGATGAACCGTGCCGCTGAGGAAGCTTCAAAGAATGCCGCTCCTATTTTTATCAACGCCATCAAACAAATGAGCATTCAGGATGCATTTGGAATACTGAAAGGCAATGATTTCGCGGCGACTACTTACCTTAAAGATAAAACAACTACTGCGCTTACTGAAGCGTTCAGGCCTGTTATAGAAGCTTCTCTCATCAAGGTCAATGCTACTAAATACTGGAATACATTATTTACAGCCTACAATAAGTTCAGCCTTGATAAAGTCAACCCCGACCTCCCTGCTTATGTTACGGAAAGGGCGCTCTCAGGCATGTTTCAAAAAATTAGCCTGGAAGAACAAAAAATCAGAAAAGACCCCATGGCAAGAACTTCTGATATGCTGAAAAAAGTATTTGGAAACTAACCAGGATGTACCTGCCAGTAATAAACGGTAGATAAGTTTCGATTTACTTTCCACTCCAATGCTATCCTGAATGGCAGGGGTTATTATTGATATTTGCATGCATTGAAAAATCCCATAACTGAGGTAAAGATTTACAGGTGGATTGCTTCG
>JANLYU010000389.1:0-2553 GCA_031365785.1 Flavisolibacter sp.
GTGTACGCGGCACTTTTGATATCAAGTTTTTTGTTCAGTCTCATTGCCCTGGCTGAATTAAAGGATTGGATCAGTTTCAGGTTTTTTCAAACAGCCAGATTAAAAGAGATGCTTCGCTTTTCTCTTCCTTTATTAACTGCAGCGCTGGCATTCTGGCTGATTAATTCTACCGATGCTTATTTTATCCAGTATTTCAAAAACAAAACAGAAGTGGGCCTTTTTTCCGTAGGGGCTTCCCTGGCGGCAGGCGTTTCATTATTCACCGGTGCGTTTCAGCAAGCCTGGGCGCCTTTCGCTTTTTCAATCATCCACGAAGCTGATGCCAGGAAAACTTATGCGAGTGTGTTCCTGGTTTTTGGTATGGTAAGCAGCGTGGTGGTACTGATGATGTTTTTATTTAGTCCGGAAATATTAAGGATACTGACCACGCCGCAATATTATGATTCAGCATGGGTGGCCTCTATCCTGAGCGTGAATATCATTTTGATCGCCTTTACGTACATCGCATCCATTGGCACCGGCATTGTAAAAAATAATAGATACTACCCCATTGGTATTTTGATGGCGGGGGTTGTAACGGTGTTATTGGATATCGTGCTGATTCCTGTATGGGGCAAGGAAGGATCAGCTATCGCCACGGTGGCCGCCCAACTAATCGTGCCGGTGTATTTGTTTTACCATGCGCAAAAATTGTATCCTGTTCCCTATCCATTTAAAAAGGTGGCGGTTTTTATGTTGGTGGCTGTGGCGCTTGGTGTGGTAGGAAGAGGTTTTTACTTTTCGGGTTGGGTAGCTGCATTTTTTGTTAAAACAGGCATCCTCCTTTTATTTGTTCTTTTTACGTTTTATTTTATGGGTTCAGGTCTTGATATGGTTTTGGTGATGTTAAAAATCAGAAGAAGACCGGTGTAGAAGCCAGGCTGATTTCTTTCCTTATCGTTGATAAATGGTGCTTATCCTATGATCAGGCATATTATATTTTTGAGTTTATTTATTTCATGTGGATCCGTTTCTATTGCACAGCCTCATGAAATCAAGAGCATCCGTGACTTTGGTGCGAAAGGTGATGGAAAATCAAATGACCAGGTAGCCTTTGAAAAGGCCAGCACCTTTTTTAATAATAGAAAAGGCAACGGAACCCTGGTGATTCCAAAAGGGACTTATCTGGTAGGAGAACAGGAGGTTACTTCAGCTGTCAGGAAAAGGGATGTGATGCACCTGACCAATTGTAAAAACTTTTCCATGGAAGGAAAAGGTGCCGTGATCAAATTCAGGGACAGCCTTCGCTTTGGCGCCTTCATTCCTGCATCATCGATTCCCTTTCATACCACGCAACCAGTATTTACTGACTATCCTTATGCGGTGTCTATTGGCACTTTTTTGATTCTATCCCACTGCGAACGGGTTACCCTTAAAAATTTGGAAGTGGATGGGAATCAGAAAGGAATGATCCTTGGTGGCCAATTCGGGGACCATGGTTTTCAATTACCTAACAATGGCATTTTTATTGAAGACTGCAACCAGGTGTTGATGGATAGCTTGTATGTTCATCATATGGGCTGTGATGGTATACAGATCTCGAACAAAACAACCAATAAAAAAGCCACTCCCGACCAGTTGATCGCGCTC
Organism: Flavisolibacter sp.; assembly: GCA_031365785.1. Classification (GTDB taxonomy): domain Bacteria; phylum Bacteroidota; class Bacteroidia; order Chitinophagales; family Chitinophagaceae; genus Flavisolibacter. Next base: position 1,630 of record JANLYU010000389.1, read on the forward strand.
AGGAATTCACGATTTGAATACAATGGAAGGCAGGGCCTGTCGTGGGTGGGAGGTTCGGGCCTGAAGGCATTCAATTGTAAATTCAATTTTACAGGGCGGGGCCGCTTTTCCACTGCACCAGCTTCAGGTGTCGACATAGAAGCAGAGATTGGGATCATTCAAAATGGAATGTTCGACAGTTGCGAATTCATCGACAACAGTGCCTGCGGCTTGGTAGCAGACAGTGGTGAAAGTATGGATATGAATTTCAATCATTGCATTTTTTGGGGTACCAGCTCATGGTCCATGTGGACGACAAAGCCAAATTTCAATTTTCATCATTGTCAATTTTATGGTTCCATAGTACAGGGATACAATGCCCCCGATGAAAAAACTGCCACAAAATTTATTCAATGCACGTTCGAAGATAAACCCTATCATAATAAACCAGCTTACGGCAAATACCTCCTGGAAATCAATTTCAAAAGAAGGATGATGTTTGACCAGTGTACTTTTATTTCATCTTCGAAGAAGTTATGGTGGTTTGACGGTGATCCTAACTGGAAAGACGAAGAGAAGCCCATCATGAAAAACGCACGTATTATCATGAAAGCGACCACTTTTCCTGACGGGGATTTTATATCCGTGAAAAATTGCCTGCGGGAAGGGGGTTCAGTTTATGAACTGTATTATAAAAAGGATAAAAAGTATTACGAAGCCGGGAGTAAGAATGTAAACCTTGGTAATAATAAATTGGTTTGGAAAAAATAATTTAAATGTGTGGGATTGCAGGCATATTAGGAAAGGGGAGGGCAGAAGTGGACCACACACTGCTGAAAAAAATGACGGATGCCATTGCCCACCGTGGTCCTGACGGAGAAGGCTTCTATATGAACGAAGCGTCTACGGTTAAACTGGGCCACAGAAGGCTGTCCATCATTGATC
>JANLYU010000436.1:0-9014 GCA_031365785.1 Flavisolibacter sp.
ATCATGTAAGCTTCAAGCACCAAACCGCTATGCATAAAGCCATTGATGATATCAGCTTTAAAGCCACACGCGGGGAAACCATTGCATTTGTGGGCCCTTCAGGGAGCGGCAAAACAACACTCATGAAATTGCTGGTTGGCCTTTACCGTCCGCAACAAGGCAATATTTTTTATAATGGAATTGATGAAAACAACATCCACTTCGATGACCTCCGCAATCAGATTGGGTTCGTAACGCAGGACACGCAGCTTTTTAGTGGTACCATTAAGGAGAACCTTTTATTTGTGAATCCTTCTGCTACTGAAGACAACCTGGTGGAGGCTTTGAATAAGGCTTCCTGTCAAAATCTTTTATTACGAGCTGAAAAGGGAATTGATACCATGATCGGTGAAGGGGGACTCAAACTGTCGGGAGGTGAAAAGCAAAGGCTTTCCATTGCACGTGCGCTATTGCGCCACCCCAAATTGTTGATGTTTGATGAAGCTACCTCCGCCCTTGATTCACTTACCGAGGAAGAGATCAGTAAAACCATCCGCAATATTTCTTCCTTTAATGACCAGATTACGATCCTGATTGCTCACCGTCTTTCTACCATATTGCATGCAGACCGCATCTACGTGCTGGAGAAAGGAGTAGTAATTGAAACGGGCACGCACGAGTCGCTTCTACAGGAAAAGGGTTTGTACTATGCCATGTGGCGCCAGCAAATAGGGGAAAGGAAATCTGTTATCATGGCAAAAGCAACGGTGTAAGGCTGGAAGTACTTTGATGCTTAGTAGGTACGTTGATTGGAAACCCTGATCAGTGGAAGGCACTGATCAACAATTTTTTTGTAGCCATCAAAATGAATGGGTTTTTGCAAATAGGCTATTGCGCCCAGCCGCTTGCACACTTCCTTATCCATTTTATTATCTGAGGTAGAAAGTATCACCACAGGAATGGGGGCTAATTCAGGCACTGATTTTAAATACATCAGCGTCTGCCGTCCATCCCACCGGGGCATATTGATATCCAGGATGATCAAAGAAGGAAGGTCTTCCTGATCAAGTGATTCTAATATTTTAATGGCTTCTTCACCGCTTGAAATGCAAATGAATCTGGTACCCGTCTGCGCAAAAGATTCTTTTAAAAGGCAGCAATCATCTCTGTCATCGTCAACATATAAAATTACAGGAGTAGTCATGGTACGCAGGGGTGTGGATGTCTGACAAATCTAATTTTTTCCAGATTGCGGGGAAAATTTATTTATTTTTTGAATGGTCAGATAAATAAACAATCAATTAATATTTTCAATAATACCAGCTATTCCCTGGCCTCCGCCAACACAGGCGGTTACCATTCCATATTTTTTTTGATTTCTCTTCATATCTGAAAGCAGCTGAATGGAAAGCTTAGCACCTGTACAACCAAGTGGATGACCCAACGCGATGGCGCCTCCATTTGGATTCACGATTTCCGGGTTGAGCCCTGCTTCCCTGATCACAGCTACCGCCTGGGAAGCAAAAGCTTCATTTAATTCAATCTGATCTATGGCATCCAGTTTCATATTGGCTTGTTTCATTACTTTGGGAATCGCTGCAACAGGGCCAATGCCCATGATCCGCGGGTCTACGCCAGCAGATGCACAGGCCACCAGTCTTCCAATCGGCTGCAACCCTAATTGATTCATCAGCCTTTCTCCCATCACAATAACAAATGCAGCTCCATCACTGGTTTGGGAAGAATTACCGGCAGTAACACAACCATTCAGTGCAAAGGCAGGTTTGAGTTTAGACAAGACTTCAATAGAAGTATCAGCCCTTGGCCCTTCATCTGTATCCATCACATAATTTCTTTTTTGTTTTTTACCTTTTTCATCCAGATAAATTTCTTCTACGTTCATAGGTAGGATGCCGGATTTGAAATATCCCATGGAAATTGCATGAAGAGCCTTCTTATGCGAATTAAAAGAAAACTCATCCTGGTCCTCCCTGCTAACGTGATACTCATTAGCTACCGCTTCGGCAGTGAGTCCCATGCTGAGGTAATAATCAGGATCAGATTTGGAGATCGAATAAGCAGGAACCGTTTTCCACCCAGCTGTTGGAACCATACTCATACTTTCAGTTCCTCCCGCAATGATGCAGTCTGCCATGCCCATTCGGATCTTGGCGGTAGCAATAGATATCGTTTCCAGACCCGAAGCACAATAGCGGTTGACCGTCATGCCTGGCGTATCGTAACCGATAGCCCTGGCCGCTATGATACGTCCTACCTGCAGGCCTTGTTCTGCTTCTGGTACTGCATTTCCAACGATCACATCATCCACCAGGTTTTTATCCATCTGTGGAACAGAGCCAAGAAGTCCTTTGATGAGGTCAATAGCCAGGTCGTCGGGCCGGTAAAATCTAAAACCTCCCCGTTTTGATTTACCTACTGCGGTTCGGTATCCTGCAATGATGTATGCTTCCTGCATAGAAATATTTTATAAATAAATGTAGTCAATAATTTATTAGTTGCATTAACAACCAATTACAGCAGATGGAAGTGGTCGATCACTGAAGGGGTGAATAATTTTCTGATAAAATTTTCATTTTTAGTATAACCTAAAAACATCCAGGGTGTATGATCTGTGTCTTTGATGGCTATCAATAGATTGTCCGACCCTACAAAGAATGAATTTTGTGACTGGTACCTGATCAACGCGTTGGGGAAGCCTATTTTTAGCAGGTCAGTTGTCTTTTTTACAAATTCAGGGTCATGAACAGTTTGTGAATCCTTGAACACCATATGAACCCCCATCCAATAATTTACTTTCCTGTATTCCACATTTCCTTCCCGGAACCCTGGTGAAATGCTAATCGTGGTCGTAGAATCAATACTTAAGTGCATGGATGCATTATCATAAGTGTTGCGAAAAAATTCAATCAATTGTTGTCGCGGTGCCATCGCAAAGAGGCTGGGGTGCACATAATCCATCAGTTGTTCAAAGCGGGCATCCACGTTCAATTGAAAATATTCATTCAATCTGCGGTCCAGAGATGTATCACCCGAATTTTGAGCGGATGAAAAAAAATGAATACTCCCTAAAACAAGTATCAGGACTATTTTTTTCATATGTAAGAATGGGAATTGAACAGTGGTCAAAACTAAACTACCTCCTGCTTATCTTCGCTTCCCACATGTATAAAGTATTGCGAAATCTGCTTTTTTTACTTCCCGGTGAGCAGGCGCATTATTTTTCCATGAATGTATTGAGACTGGCTTGTTCCATAGGTTTTGTAAGAATTCAACTGGCAAAAATATTCATGAACCCTGTGTTAAATAATCCCAACCAACCGCCTTCGAATTCCACTTCACAAACCATCCACTTCCATCAATTTGGACTTGATTTTAAAAACCCCGTAGGCCTGGGGGCAGGTTTTGATAAAAATGCAACCTATCTAAGGGAATTGGAAACACTAGGATTTGGATTCATGGAGATTGGTACGGTAACTCCAAAACCGCAACCAGGAAATGACCAGCCCAGGATGTTTCGTTTGCCCGCAGACCAGGCGCTCATTAACCGTATGGGTTTCAATAACGATGGAGTGGAAGCCATCGCTGAACGAATGAGGCAATGGAGAACAAAAACGCGCCGTAAAGTGGTTGATTCTGAAACAGGAGAGGGTGCAAAGTCACGATCAAATGCGCCGCCATTCAGGGTGGGTGGAAATATTGGTAAGAATAAAAACACCTCCAATGAAGATGCATGGAAAGATTATGAAACCTGTTTCCTGGCACTTCATCCATATGTTGATTTTTTTGTAGTGAATGTCAGTTCGCCAAATACACCCGGATTGCGCGCCCTGCAGGAAAAGGAAGCACTGAGGAAGATCCTGGTCAACCTGCAGCACCGTAACCAGGAATTTGAATTGCGAAAACCCCTGCTATTAAAAATTTCGCCGGATTTGTCATGGCCTCAAATCGATGACGTTGTTGAATTGGCGCTGAACATACATCTGGATGGCCTGGTGGTATCTAATACCACCACCAACAGACAGGGGCTGCAGACGTCTTCCACGCAACTTGAAAAAATTGGTCCCGGTGGTCTCAGCGGCGTTCCTTTGAAATCATTGAGTACAGAAATCCTAGCCTACATCTGTAAAAAAACTTCAGGAAGTTTGCCGGTGATCGCAAGCGGGGGCATTTTTTCGGGCGACGATGCCAGGGAAAAATTCAATGCGGGTGCAGTGCTTGTAGAAGTGTGGACAGGTTTTATATATGAAGGCCCAGGAATTGTAAAAAGTATTTGTAACAAAATCTCCTAATTTTTAAATATGGAACATTTACTGACATCAGAAAGCATCATTAGTTTTTTGATACTTGTTGTTCTGGAAGTGGTGCTGGGCATAGACAATGTCATTTTTGTCAGTATTATCATCAACAGGCTGGAAGAAAAAAACAAAAAAAACGCACGTCGTGCATGGATGATATCGGGCATGATCACCAGAAGTTTTCTTTTGTTGGGTCTGAGCTGGTTGTTGTCACAAAAGGGGAAGCCGCTGTTTACATTACTGGGTAAGGGATTTGACCTGGCCTCCCTGGTGATGCTTCTGGGAGGTTTGTTTTTGATTTATAAATCAGTGAAGGAAATCCATGAAAAACTGGAAGGTGAAAACCTGGAATCTTACGGTGGAAAATCCAATTACTTATCAATGGGTAAAGCCATCATTCAAATTATGTTGATTGATATGGTTTTTTCATTTGATAGTGTGATCACTGCCGGAGGAACTGCCAAATATGTGGAAATCATGATCGCCGCAGTCATCATTGCCATGATCATTATGTTTCTTTTCAGTCCTAAGATTTCTGCATTCATTCATAAGCACCCTACCCTGAAGATGCTGGCACTGTCTTTCCTGGTCATGATTGGATTAAGCCTGGTCATTGAAGGCTGGGATTCTGAAAAAGCAGAAAGCCTGCGCTTGAAAAATTACATTTATTTTGGTATGGCCTTTTCCTTTATTGTGGAAGTGCTGAACATGACCATGATGAAGAATAAAAAGAAAAAAGTGGTGCAGTTGAATGAACATGTATTGCATCAGCCTGATGACAATAATTCTGATGTGGCGCATTAACCATTTCTATTTCATACCCAGTAACACGGCGGCCACCACACCTGCTGTTTCTGTCCTCAACCGGTTGTTTCCCAATGAAACCGCTTCAAAATCACACTGTACTGCCTGGTGAATTTCTTCTTCTGTAAAGTCCCCCTCTGGTCCAATCAAAATTAGTTGCTTGCTTGCCGCTGAAAAGTATTTCCCAGTGGCAGATGTTTTATCACCCGGTAGGCAGTGGGCAATGAATTTTTTATCGTAAACTAACTGCAACATTTTTGAAAAAGTAGTGGGCGCTTCTAACCTGGGTATCCGGGTTTGCCTGGACTGGATCATAGCACTGATCATGATTCCATTCATGCGGTCGGGACGGAATTTTTCTTTTTCTGTGCGCTCACAGAGGAGGGGAAAAATTTCTCGTACACCGATTTCCGTTGCTTTTTCCAAAAACCATTCAAAGCGCACCGCATTTTTAATCAGCGAAATGCCAATAGCGAGGTGGTGGTTAGGTAAAGGTTCCTCTTTTGTTGATGTCAGGGCTACCTTGCATTTTTTCCTGTTGTCATCTTCAATAAAGCCTTGTGCTAATTTTCCATTCCCATCTGTAAGAAGGACCTCGTCTCCCTTTTTCATTCTCAATACAATGACTATATGCTTGGATGTTTCTTCATCCATGATGGTGAGTGGTGAAATTTCTTTTACAAAAAAATAAGGTAAAGCCATAAACCTATTTACACATGGCAGGTGGTTTCTAATTCAGAAGCAAAGGAGCGCCATTCTTGGCTGACCACGATGGCTGAAAGGTGTTTAGAATGACTTAAAAAGGATCATCGTCCTCTGGAAGATCATTCATTTTACTACCTGTCTGGATAAACATTCTTGCCCCGCTTCCATCATTACCTGAAACTGGTTTGAAGTTAGATGGCAGCGCGGATCCATTATTAAAATCACCACCCCCACTATCTTCAATAAATTTCTGAATATGGAGTAAGGCCCTCAGCTTGATCGTTTCCAATGAACCATTCCTGTGCTTGGCAATTCGCACATGCGTTTCTCCACGGTTGCTTTCTCCCATTTCATCGTGCGTGATGTCGTAATATTCCGGGCGATAAAGAAACATCACCATGTCTGCATCCTGTTCAATGGCACCAGATTCCCTCAGATCGCTCAACTGAGGCATTTTGTTGCCTTCCTTCCTTTTTTCTACCTCACGGCTCAATTGTGAAAGCGCGATAATGGGCACCTGCAATTCTTTGGCAAGGCTTTTCAGGCTCCGGGAAATATTACTGATTTCCTGTTCCCTGTTACCGTTGCGATTTTCACCTGTTCCGCTCATCAGCTGCAGGTAATCGATAATGATCATACCAATGTTGCTGGCATTTTTCAAACGGCGGCATTTGGCGCGCAATTCAAAAATGTTCAGGGCCGGAGTGTCATCAATGAAGAGGGGTGCCTGTGCCAATTTTTGAATACCGCGTGCATATAGTTGTTTCATTTCATGCTCTTCCAGTTTTCCGCGGGAAATTTTTTCCAGCCAGATATCACTTTCTGCGGAAAGGATCCTTTGCACCAGCTGACCGGCACTCATTTCCAGTGAAAAGAAAGCAACTGGGGTAGGTTTAGTTGGGTGCAGCGCAGCATTCCTGGCGAGGTTGAGGGCAAACGCGGTTTTACCCACAGATGGTCTTGCTGCAAGAATAATGAGGTCCGTACTTTGCCAGCCATAGGTAATTCTGTCCAGAGAAGGATATCCGCTGGGTACTCCACTGACGTCTTCATTTTTATGGCGCAGGTCTTCAATCCGCTGAATGGTTCTGACCAAAACAGAATCTATGGTTTCATAATTATTTCTCAGGTGGGTGGAGGTCACTTCATAAATCTTGCTTTCTGCCTGGTCCAGCAAATCAAATACATCAGTACTTTCTTCATAGGCATCTGAAATAATTTCTCCACTGATTCGAATCAGTTCACGCTGAATAAATTTTTGAAGAATGATGCGGGAGTGCGCCTCAATATTGGCTGAAGAGACCACCGCATTGGTGAGTTTGGTTACATAATAAGGGCCTCCCACCAGGTCAAGTTCTTCGCGCATGCGCAACTCTTCCACCACCGTAAGAATGTCTATCGGCTGACTTTTATTGGCAAGGCTTTGCATAGCCTTGTAAATGCGTTCGTGGCTGTCTACATAAAAACATTCCGGCTTTAAGATCTCGATCACGGCATCAAAAGCACCTTTTTCCAACATGATGGCACCCAATACAGCTTCTTCCAGGTCTTTGGCCTGGGGAGGCACTTTGCCATAAATCATGGTACTGAGATCAGGACTGGATTTTCTTCTGTTTTTTTTATCTCGATTCAGGTTGGTAAGATCCATAAGTAAAGTCAAAAAATTAATTCATTGATTTTGGTCAATGACCCTTGGGCCAGTTAGTCTTGATGGTGAAATGCTTCGGTTTGATGCTTAATTGTTATCCCAGTAAGTCAGTCGGCGAATATAGGGGTGGATAAAACCCCGCCATTCAAAATTCGGTGGAAAATATTAATTCACTGGTTATTCCCTTTGTTTGGCATTTAAAAGATGCTTATCCACAAACAGTATCCTTCTTTGCACAAAATTCGCCTTCATTTACCGATGAGCGTTAACTTATTAACAGCATTGGTTCAAAACTATTTGTTTCATTTTTTTTGGTCAGTTACAGCCACCACCAATATGGACTTTCAGGAGATTTTTGAATGGACTGTACTTCTGAGTTCCTGTATAATCCTTCTCCAGTAAGCCTTTCACATATTAAAGAATAATAAAGGAATAATGAAAATGTGGATGGATAAGGCTATGAAAGCCGAAAAATATTTAACAATAAAATAAAATTGTTGGAAAGGCATAGCCCTACTGCATTTCCATCAATGGGGAAAACTTCATAAATGGACCGCGACTGGGTCATTGCAGTAGCATTAAAAGTCAAATTCCCTTCTATGCATGTTCCAGCGAATGCCCCCATAAATAATAAATGTATTTTTTGCAGCCGTCAAAACTGTGGCGCTCTCTTTACGCAGCACTGCATTGGTTTCAATAAATACATTGGGTCTCCACTGATAGGACAAAAGAAATGAGGCGAGTGCCGTTTTACTACTGACACCTGAGCCTATAAAATAACCGTAGTCCTTCTTGCGGTAAGGCATTACGTTGGGAAGAAAGATATTGCTGCCATAATTCACATTGCCTGAATCCTTTCCCTGCAGGATATAAATACCTTTCACCTGCATGAGCCATTTAATCGCAGGCTGGTAGCGGGCAATTCCAATCCATTCCTGAAAGTTGGCACCGAGGGGATGCGCAAGCGGTTGATTATAGTGCGTGTAATTGGCAACTGAATCGCGGTGTGAATAAGTAAATGGACGAACCCTGTTGCTTTCTATTTGGATGTCCAGGTTTTTTATTTGAAAAGCATCAATATATTTTGCTCCCAGCTGAAAACCATATTTATTACCCCACCAGCCACTACCTTTTTTCATTTCAGCCAGATTGAATTCGTCGATCAGCAACTGGCCATAGAATTGAAAGTGATGAGCGACATTGGCTTTTGCGTCGAGCCCTGCCACGGCATTGTCGAAGCTCCCATTTTGTTGTTCAATGGAACGGTAGAAAATCACCGGATTGAGATAACCAAATTCAAAGTGGTTGGTGCGACCGAAAACAACACCTTCAAAAAGTCCAACATTCATCCATTTGGCCACTGCAAAATCGAGGTGGTGGATGGCGGCATATTTTTTTGGAAACAAATTATCAGGATTCAGCCGCTGTGCCGCGTTCAGTTCTATGAAAAGGGTTTGATAATTAAATTTCCAGATGCGGGCATTGAGTTTTAAGAAAAGGTATGGACTTGATATGTCACTCAGTAATAAACTTCGGTATCCATTGCCAATAAAATTTTTATC
>JANLYU010000440.1:0-7352 GCA_031365785.1 Flavisolibacter sp.
GGATCATACAGTAGATTAAACTTTTCAAAATTTATTTAGAGACTTTAGGAACTACTCTGAAATTATCAAAGGCCAGGTCTGCATCCAGGTCGCCGGGGCCCTGAATGAGTATTCTTGTCCAGTAACCATTTGGATTTACAGTTGGCTTTACCGCATAGCTGGCAATAATTTCTTCAAATGGGATCACCACTGTCTGCCATTTGCCTTTGGTATCATAAGGAGGTTTCCATTGATAGGCATTATTGTCTTCTGTAGTCAGACCAACATTTATTCTGATAATACTGCTATTATAGGGTTTGAGTGTATTGACCTCAAACTTCAGGTTATAATCTTCTGGCTTTAATAAGGCACCATCCGGAATATTTTTGCTATGAACAGGCATTGCGTTTGCGGGTCCCCCTGCCACTTCATTCCAGCTCCAGGCGGCTGTGAATTTATTATACCGGATATAATTTCCACTGATCTTTGGTGGATCATTCGGACCAGGATTGGTAATTACATACCCAGAATTCCACCAACCTTCATAAGGATCACTGTCAATGAAATGATTTCTTGGATCTCTGAACCAGAAGTTTGATTTGGTTTCACCAAAGTTGGTTTTTACAGTGATTTGTCCGGGTTGCGCGCCCGCAGGAACTGTAACCTGAATTTCATTGTCTTTCACTGATACTATCTGACCTGTAGCACCACCTGTAAATGTAACCGTTAAGGGGTCGTAAAAGTAGTTACCCCTGATAATGGCTACCTCTCCGTCATTTACAAATTCACTTACCATACTGGCAACTTCAGGCTTACTGATCTGCACTTGAAAATCGTACAGCAGCACAAAACCGTTTTTGAAAACAATTTTCAATTTATTGTTTACACTCTTTGGTATCTGGCTCGGCACAGATACTAGTAAAGAAGTATTGGTGATATACGTTGGGGTCAGTTTGGCTTGTTGGTCATTGAACCAGACTTCAACAGCATCTTTCAGATTGTTGCCCACAATAGCAATAAGCTTCCCCTGTCCTGCTCCAACCAATAATGAATCGGATGATGCAGGGTTGGTTATCCGTACATAACTGATAGAGGGAGTTACTGAAGATTTATCTTTTTTGCAGGCAGAAAATACAATTGCTGCAGTAACACCTAACAAAAGTATCAGCAAGATTTTATTGATTGATTTCATTGTTCAATTCTTTATTTAAAAAATATTTTTTCTGGTTAAGGATAATCTACCGGAGGTTTTTGAAGGTTAGGCGCCTGGCTCAACTCCACATTCGGAATTGGCAGAAGGAAATTTCCTTCATTTGCAGTGATCATCCTTTCAGTAAACCAGGATGTTTTTGTAAATGTCCATTCTGTTGGGTTGGGCATCTGATCAGGTTTGGTAAAAAATAGGCCCCTGTCCTGGGAATTCAGAATAGAAAATGCTTTTGTAGGATTCCAATAATGAAGACTCACCAGATCATACCAAGCCATTCCTTCCATTGCAAATTCCTTGAATCTTTCTGAAAAAACCATATCCAGCATGAGTGGCCCCGATCCATTAGTACCTCCTACCATGTAAGGTGATAAACCTGCTCTGATATGTACTTTATTAAAATAGTCAATTGCGGTAGGATCAGATGTAGAACCAGAGTTACCAATGGTAGCTTCAGCATATATCAGGTACATTTCAGCCAGGCGCATCATGTAGGTGTTGTTCGGATAATGTTGTTGAGAAGCTACGCCTGCTAAATCAATCGGAGAACCTATTACATATTTCTTTATGGCCAGAAAGTTTTGATCGGTGCCAGTAAAAGGATATATCAATTTCGTTTTATCAGTCACTTTGGTGATCTCCGGATATATTGCACCAGGAAGCATGAAAGTGGCATATAAGCGCTGATCCAATGTTCTTCCTTTCAGTGTACTATTTGTTTGTTCCACAATACCTTCATATTGTTTAACCATCCACCACGTAGCCCCTTTATCTCCACCCCAGCCGCCAAATGAAATATCTGGGCTATAGGCAAGATATTCAGGCATACTGTTATTCGTTCCCCATGCATTCGATCCAGAAAATACCCATTGCAATTCAAATAATGACTCCGCATTATTATCATATGGATATTTAAACAGATCAGCGTAATTTTTCTTTAAGCTTTTACCACTTGAACTAATCACTCGAGCTGCATAGTATTTAGCGCTATCCAAAAATTCCTGCTTCCTGACGCCACCATTGGATTCAACACCGGCTCTTGTAAGATAAAAGCGGGCTAACATTCCTTCTGCGGACCATTTAGTAAGCCTTCCTTCCTGAAGTGGTGTTTCGGGCAAATCGGCAGCAGCCGCACGCATTTCCCTAGTTATGAAACGCCATACGCTTGGAATCGTATTTCTGCTGATGGATGAATCAAAAAGATGATCAAAATTATTTTCGATAACCGGAACAGGTCCCCAGTTCATCACCAAAAAGCGGTACGCCAGTGCTCTCATGTACCTGGCTTCTGCAATGGCCATTTTTTTAACCTGTGAAGAAACACCTGCGCCTCCATACCTGTTTATATTGTAAATGGCAAGATTTGATTGGCCGACTACATTGAAAAATGCACGCCATGAGGCGCCGTTCTCACCATTATCACCTGTGGTATTGAATAATACATTACCCCTGTCATTCCAGGCGGAAAATGCAGTTCCTCCCCTGAAGTCTCCCAGGTTGTACATGGCTTTGTCATTATAATCAAACCATACCTGGCTATACAATAAACTGGTACCTGCCATTACCTGGTCATCGGTTTTATAGAAGTTCGCATCCACTACAGAACTCAAAGGAGGCTTCTCCAGGAAGTTCTTTTTACAGCTTGTAAAAAGTCCTATGACAAGCAAAGAGCCAGTTAGGTAATGTATATAATTTATCTTCTTCATACAATGAGTTTAAAAATTTACACTGATGGTGGCTGAATAAATGGGCGTTAAAGGATACCTGCCAAAGTCAATTCCGATTGCCTGGTTCTGTGCACTGGAACCCTGCCCAACATAAGCTCCAATTTCTGGATCATAGCCCTTGTAATGTGTAAGTGTGAATAGATTTTGCGCACCAACAGTAGCCCTTAATCCTTTGATTATTTTTGTATAACCCAGGTATTTACCAGGTATACTGTATGACAGTGAAATGTTTTTCAGCTTGAGGTAAGAACCATCTTCTACAAATCGGTCAGTAATTTTTCCATAATTATTGTCATTGGACACCGGGTTGCTTGACATCCGGGGAATACTTGTTTCCGGATTACTCAGCACAGGTTTTCCCATGGTATTGGTAGTGAGCTTCGCATAATCCATTGATGCGATTAATAAATTTCTGCTTAGGTTGATGTTATTTGGATTGCTGCTTTCTGCCGCTATATAATTATATATGTCATTACCATAAGCTCCGGTAATTAAAATGCTCAGATCAAGACCTCTGTAAGTAAAACTATTGCTGAAACCGGCAGTGAATTTAGGCCAAGGATTTCCGATGTTGGTGACGTCCTTGACATCGATCTTTCCATCACCATTAATATCCTTGTATTTTACATCGCCTACCCAGATACCGTTTTGCTGGTCGGTTGGGCGCCTGGCTCCATTGTTGTCAACGGGTACTGCACTCTTATTGATTTCATCTACCGACTGGAATATGCCTTCTTCTATATATCCCCTGAACAACCAGGGTTGTTGACCAATCGCTGCGCGTTGTGTCCAGTTATTCATCCACCAGGATGTACGATCGATGAATGCATTTTCAGAATTCAATGATGTGACGGTAGTCTTGAAATGTGAAAAGTTCAGGTTGGATTCCCATTTGAAGTTTTTAGTATCAATGTTGGTGGATACAATGGTAAAGTTCCAACCCTTGGTTTGTAATGATCCCGCATTGACTAAAGGAGCACCTACTGAACCCGGGCTGCCGTTGGTGCCCATATACCAAGGTAAACTTGCTCCCATGATCAGGTTATTGGTATGTTTTATATAATAATCCGCTTCAATGGTAAACCTGTTATTCAATACACCCATGTTCATACCCACATTATTTGTCTTTGTTTCTTCCCATGCTAACTTAGAATTGGTAAAAGTCGATGGTAAGAATCCTGTTCCCCAGGGCGTAGCGCCTGTTGATAAAGGAGCATAAATGCCGGAACCCGTGCCCTGATTGCCCGTCAGGCCTGTTTCATACCTTAATTTTAATTCACTGATGAAGGGAACATCAAAAAATTTCTCACGACTGATTCTCCAGGCGGCAGACACTGAAGGGAAATTACCCCATCTGTTGTCAGCACCAAAATTGGGAGAACCATCTCTTCTGAAAGTACCTGTAAGAAGATAACGGTTGTCATAATTATAATTTACCCTGCCCAGATAGGATTCCATAGACCAGGGATAGGTACCACCTCCATTGGTTGCAGAAATAGGATTACCTGCATTCACATCGAATATGTCATTGGTTAAAAAACCTGTTCTTCCTGCGCTGAGGGCCTTCCATTCAGACTCCTGCGCCTCATGGCTGGCCATGAGTATAAAATTATGTTTCCCGATCTGCCTGGAATATTCCAGCAATTCATTCCAGTTCCAATACCAGCTTGAATAGGTTCCATTTTGCAGTGAAGAAATTGTATTGTAATGCCACTGATCAATATTATAGGTTGGCGTATAATAAGTTGAAAAACCATTTCCGAAATTTCCATTTAATGAACTTCTAAGCTCCAGCCCCTTCAAAAGGTGAATGCCAAGATTAAGGCCCCCCAAAAATTGCCTTTTCATATTTTTATTGGTAATCAGACTTGCCAGCGCTACCGGATTCACGGGGGCGTACTGATTAGCGCCATTAACAGGATCGCTTCCACCCCATGAACCATTTAAATTCATAACAGGTATCTGGGGGGTTAGCCGCAAAGAATTCGCGATCAAAGGGCTTTGTGCATCACCATAGTTAGTAGCAGTAAGGTTTTCATTAGTTTGATTAAAACTCAGGTTCACCCCAATTGTTGCCCATTCCTTTGGTTTATTATCCAAATTGAGCCTGAAGCTGTACCTGTTGAACCCCGAACCGAGGGCCACACCTTCCTGTTTCAAATATTCGCCCGACATGTAATAAGTGGTGTTGTTACTACCACCACTCAGGTTCAGCTGATGTTTATTCATGGCAGCGTTATTAAACAGTTCACCCTGCCAGTCAGTTCCCTCACCTAATAAAGAAGGATCCAGGAATTCGCCCGGTGTAGTGCCACCAGCTATGGAATGATACTCTTTCACCATTTGCGCATACTCCCGCAAGTTCATAACATGTAAATGTTTTGGAGGCGTTTGGATATTGTGTTGAAATGTATAATTGATTTTAAAATCTCCCGCTTTTCCGCGTTTGGTCGTAACGAGGATCACCCCATTGCTCGCACGTGAACCGTAAATAGCAGTGGCAGATGGTCCTTGTAAAATCTGAATATCTTCTATATCCGCCGGATTCAATCCTGCCAAAGGATTGGAAGTGCTTGAAGAACCAAAAGATACGTCTTCATTTTGTTGAATTTGTACACCATCTATTACATACAATGGTTGTGTACGATTCAACGAACTGATACCTCTGACATTTACCGATATGCCCCCTCCTGGCTGACCAGAGTTTTGTGTAATATATACTCCGGCAGCACGACCCTGTATCGCCTGCTCCAGTGTTGTATTAATAGTTTTTTCAATCTGCTTTGATGACACCGTTGACTGCGCTGTTGTAAGATTGGCTCTTCGGGTAGTTCCATAGCCTACTATCACGACATCGCTCAGTGTGCCTGTGGCGGCAGTAAGAGAAACAGTAACCACATTGGTTTTGGCGATACTAATTTCTTTTGATTGCATGCCGATAAAAGAAATCACAAGTGTTTTGGCACTTGGCGGGACTTCGATAGAGAATTGTCCGGAGGCATTGGTTGCCGTGGCCACCCGGGTACCCTTAACCGTAATGGAGGCACCTGTAAGAGGGGACTGATTTTCATCGGTGATAATGCCGGAAATTGTACGTTGGGCAAAAGTGATGTTAAAAGCGACGATTGCAAAAAGCAATAAAATCACTCGGTAAATGATAATCCTCATACAGCAAGATGTTTTTTACGATACTAATTTAGGGGATTTTCAAACAATGCAACCGATTACATATAAATTTCAAAAATAAATCTACTTTTAAAGTTCGGAATCTTCCTTTAACGATTGTATGAGTAACGAAAAAGAGGTCACCATATATGATATTGCCAAAAAGCTCAACATTTCTCCGGCAACTGTTAGTCGTGGTTTGAAGGATCATCCTGCTATCAGTAAGAAAACGAAAAAAAGAATTGCTGAAATGGTGGATGAGATGGGTTATCGTTCTAATCATTTTGCCCGTAACCTGAGGCAACAGCAAACTAATACAATTGGGGTTATTGTCCATGAACTGAAGAGTAGTTTTATTACATCAGTATTAACAGGTATAGAAAAAGTAACCACAGAAGCAGGTTACGATATCATTATTACACACTCCTCAGAAAGCTCCATCAAAGAGGCGGCAAATGCACGCAACTTATTCAATAAGCGTGTGGACGGCCTTATTGCCTCTCTCTCATTTGACACAGTAAATCTTGATCATTATAAAGTTTTCACTGAAAAAGGTATTCCAATAGTATTTTTTGACCGGGTAGAACAGGATGGCAGCAATACAGTGGTTGTTATTGATAATACACGTTGTGGGTATATCGCTACCGAACATCTGATCAATCAGGGCTGTAAAAATATTGCGCATGTAACAGCCAACTTAAAACGAAATGTGTATTCCCAACGCTATAAGGGATATAGTGACGCCTTATTTGACAATGGCCTTCCCCTGAATGAAGATTTTCTTGTAGTGGGAGATCTCAGTGAAAGTGCGGGAGTAAATGCTGCAGAACAAATATTAAAGATGAATCCTTTGCCAGATGGCATCTTTATAACCAATGATTTTGTTGCAGCTGTGTGTATGCGCACCTTAAAAGAAAACGGGATCAGAATTCCGGAAGATATGGCTGTTATAGGATTTAATAATGATGCTATTGGCAAATTGATTGAACCCACACTGACAACTATTAATTATCCGGGAATTGAAATTGGTGAAATCGCGGCACGGAACCTGATCAACCACCTGAAAGGTTTGGGAGATATTCACCAAATGAATACCATCATCGTCCGTTCCGGTCTGATCGTCAGAAATTCTTCCCTGAGAAAAGGACGAGAGTAGTAAAGTATAAGGAGTGCCGTCAATTTGAATGCGCCACTTGTTTCAGAAGGATGTATAATTTCCCGTGCTTCTTTCCCTATTTAGTGATTCTAACGTCCATTTTTTGTACCTGGAAATA
>JANLYU010000108.1:0-5562 GCA_031365785.1 Flavisolibacter sp.
TTTTTTTTCATAGTTGATCACACCATCACGGTCCAGGAAGAGTGTCCATGTTTTGTCAATCAGGTGATTTTCCAACAAAGGCTTTGCCAGGTCAGAGGAGGCTTTTTTGAAATCTTCAGGAATCCCAATATCAATAAAATATTTGTCCTGCACACTACCATAAAAATTACCGTCCCTGTAATATTCTTCGAGGTAGTCTTTTTCAAAAGAAAAGTGTGTAGCACTATTCCGGGAGAGGAATTCTTTTTTGTTGACCAGGTAAATTCCTCCGTTAATCAATCCATTGGAATAAAATTTTTTTTCACTAAAAGCAATTACCTGTTTGCGGTCATTGATTTCTACTTTGCCATACCGGTCAAAATTATGCATCGGCTTGAGCGCAATCGTGCAAAGAGCATTGTTTTCATGATGCAACCAGGCCAGTGAAGCCAGGTTTATTTTGAATAAGGTATCTCCATTTATAATCAATACATTTTCACAGGAGCAAGCTGCCAAGCCCAGTCTAACTCCTCCTCCGGTTCCCAGGGGCTCTTCTTCAACCACTGCTGCGTAAGCGAGGGTGGAGTATTGCTGTTGTAAAAAATTCAATACGATCTCGGACTTGTACCCCAGAGAAAAAACGAAGCGCTGAATACCCTGCATGCGCAAGGTATCGATGACAAAGGATAAGAAAGGTCGGCCCGCAACAGGGGCCATGCACTTTGGTAGATCAGGAACCGTTTCGCGAAGCCTGGTTCCCAGTCCTCCTGCCAAAACAATTGCTTCGGTAATCATTAGGAGGTAAAGAATTTTTCTTCCACCAGCTGACAAATGATATGCCCGATAAGAATGTGGCTTTCCTGAATACGTGGCGTATCTGTAGAGGGAACATTAAGGAGCACCTTGCTGGCTGACTTTAGGGCCCCACCTGAATATCCGGTCATTCCAATAGTAGTAATTCCTTTGGCACGTGCTACTTCAAACGCCCTAACAATATTTGCAGAATTGCCGGAAGTGGAAAGACCCACTAAAACATCTCCGCGGTTGGCAATACCCTCAACGAGGCGGGCATAGATTTCATCATAACTATAATCATTGGCCACCGCGGTGATATAAGAAGAGTTGCAATGCAAAGCTTCAGCCGGCAACGCTTTCCTGTCCTTATAAAAACGACCTGAAAATTCAGCAGCTAAATGCTGTGCATCGGCTGCGCTTCCACCATTTCCACAAAAATAGACCCGACCATTATTTTTAAATGCCATTGTAATAAGGTCAGTAACGGTCACTATTTTTTCGATTATTAAATCATCGTTCAGGATCATCTTCTTCACGTCTATGGACGACTGAATAATATCTTTGATTTTTTCCATTTTATTTTCTGGTTCTTAAAGAGCCCATGTTTTTAAACCATGTTCTACAAACTGGTAATTTTTATGATGTCCGCCAAAATGTTCAAGACTGCTGATCACTTTGTATTTTGTCGTGCCTGGGCAATAGAAAATCATAAACCCACCTCCCCCGGCACCAGATATTTTGCCCCCTGTAGCACCTGCTTTTCTGGCGGTTTCATAAATTTCTTCCATCAATGGATTGGAAATGCCTTCTGCCATTAAACGTTTCTGCCGGTAACCAAAATCCAGGATTTCCCCAAACTCATCCAGGCGTCCTCTTAATAAGGCTTCCTTCATCATTTTTGACTGCAGTTTCAACTGATGCATGGCATCAATCGAAATTTCTTTTTTGGCAACTACATTTCTTGATTGTTGTTCAATGATCCGACCCGAATCACGACTCGTTGCTGTATAATACAACAGCAGGTTATTCTCCAGTTCAAATAAATAATGTTGCCTTATTCTGAGTGGATTGACAATTACTTTATCCCCGTCGTAGAACTCCATAAAGTTCACCCCACCGAATGTAGCGGCATACTGATCCTGCTTCCCACCTGCCAGGCTGAGATTTTTTCTTTCAATTTCATAAGCATAATGGGCAATATCATATTCGCCAAGTGGAATTCTCAGCCATTCTGTAAATGCGCCAATGACTGCTACGACGAGCGTGGACGAAGTTCCCAGTCCGGATCCCGCCGGTGCATCTACAAAAGTAGTGAGCCTGAAACCTGATTGTAGGGCACCATAGTCTTTCTGAATGGCATTGATCACTCCTTTTAAAAGATCCAGATGACCATTAATGGGCAGGATTTCCATTAGATCGTAGGCTTCGCTTTCCCCCCGGTCACTGGCTACCAAAAGAATCTTGTTTTCGGAAAGTGGCTCAATGGTTGCCTGGGCATATAAAGAAATTGTGGCATTGAGGATGGCACCCCCATATAAATCACTGTAAGGACTTACATCTGTACCACCACCGGCCAAGCCAATTCGCAAAGGTGCTTTACTTCGATAAATCATTGCTTCTAAGTTCTTGGCTGATGGGTTCATTACCATCATATTGATTCAACCAAACATCAGTGTCTATGCCTTCCTGCAATTTCTACTTCCCCACTTACTTCCCTGATGGCTTCTGTAAGTTTTGCCCAGGAATATTTTAATTTTTCGCTGCGAAGATGAGGAATAAAAAAATTTTCTCCTAATTGGTAAAAACGAAGGATAGCAGCTGCAATGGATCCGGACTCAGGTTCACAAACAAGACCTACTTTTTCATGTGGCACCATGGAAGGTAAGCCTCCAACGTTGGTAACAATCATAGGTTTTTCAAAATGATAGGCTAGGGGTGTCACCCCACTCTGAGTGGCATGTTTGTAGGGCTGAACGATGCAATCACATGCGCTTAAATAAACACCTACTTCATCATCAGCAATAAAATGGGTGTTCATGATCACGTGATCTGACAGGCGGTATTGCTGAATCATTTGCAGGTAGGGTGTTGCCTCTTCATAAAACTCTCCAGCGACCAGCAAAAAAATATTTTCTTCCCTGATTTTTTCATGGGCCATGGCTTCCAGTAACAGGTCCAGTCCTTTGTATGCTCTGATGAAACCGAAAAAAAGAATGATTTTATCGTCCTTACCAAGACCGAGCAGTTCTCTTGCTGTTCCTTTGGCCATTGCAGATCCGAAACTATCATAGAGCGGATGCCGGACCAGCCGCACAGGTTTTCCGGTATTGAATTTCCCCAGGTCTAATAACACGTTTTCACTCATGGTAATGAAAGCGTCGCAAGCTGATAAAAAATAAGTGGTAAAAAGTGTATCCCCCGGTCTCTTTTCATGGGGGATGACATTGTCTGCAAGGCATATGATTTTCGTGTACCTGTTTTTTTTAACGCGTCTCAGGATGGTTCCCAGTGCAGCCCCCATAACCGGAAGCCAGAACCGGACTACAATAACATCCGGTTTCCACTGACGCAACTTATTCCCTATGCGCCACCAGTTGAGTGGGTGAACAGAATTGATCCAGGTATGAATGGTGATGTCTGTAGGAGGAGGGTCTGAAGAAAATTGCGTGGTACCGGGGAACATAAAAGCCGGATACTGAAGAGAGAATGATACAATTGAACAATCATCGCCTTCCTGTTGGAACTGTTGAACCAGTCGCTGATTAAAAGTAGCCAGGCCGCCGCGCAAAGGATGTGCAGGCCCAATGATCACGATACGTAGCATTATAATCCGATTTTATCTTCCACCAGATAATAATTCCTACCTGGAGCATTCCTTGCAATCAGTTCTGAAATAAACCCTGCAAGGAACAATTGCATACCCATGAGCAGTGATGTCAAAGCAAGAAAAAACCCAGGTCTATTGGTGAGTGCAAAATGAGAGGGGTCTGAGATCTTCGCGATGATCAGGAAGAGTGTCATCACAAGGCCTGCGATAAAAAATAAAGTTCCCCAAAGTCCAAAGAAGTGCATAGGGCGCTTAGAGAATTTACCTACGAATGTGATGGACAAAAGGTCCAGGAAACCATTCACAAACCTTTCCCAGCCAAATTTGGAGATCCCATATTTCCTGGGGTGGTGCTCTACCACTTTTTCACCGATTTTTTTAAAGCCGGCCCACTTGGCTAATACTGGAATATAGCGGTGCATTTCACCATACACTTCTATGCTTTTAACCACTTTTACCCGGTAAGCCTTTAGTCCGCAATTAAAATCATGTAATTGAATTCGCGACATGGCTCTGGTTACGGCATTGAAGAAACGGGAAGGAATGTTTTTTGAAAGTGCACTGTCATACCTGATTTTTTTCCAGCCGCTAACCAGGTCAAAACCATCCACGCTAATCATACTGTAGAGCTCCGGAATTTCACCCGGACTATCCTGGAGGTCCGCATCCATCGTGATCACCACATTTCCTTTAACCGCTTTGAACCCTTCATTCAGTGCTGCAGATTTCCCATAATTGCGCTGGAACCGGATTCCTTTTACATGTGGATCAGATGTATGGAGTTGCTCAATGACTTTCCAGGATTGATCCGTACTTCCATCATCTACCAAAATCACCTCATAAGTATAGCCGGCAGGTTCGCATACTTTTCTGATCCACGCTGCCAGTTCAGGTAAGGATTCTTCTTCATCTTTTAATGGAATGACAATAGATAGATCCATGATTAGGTGGGGAGAAAATGATCCCTTTCAGTATCGGAAATTTCTCTTTTTTTCTGAATAATCAATGAAAAAATAAAAGCACAAAGCCCACTGATGGCGATATAAAATAAATAACTTTTCATCACATCAAAAAGGTTCAGGTTTTTACCGGTATCAGGATCTATATTTTTTAGCATTTTATCAATTTCATCCTGGGATTTGGTTGTCTTTTGCAACAACACTTCCGTTGCGTCTCTTAATTTTTGAAAAAAGTCGGGGTTGATGTATTTCAGGTAAAAAAAAGTGAACACTTCATAAAAGAATTCAAATATCAAAACGGAAAGAAAAAGTACTTTAAAAATTTCTTTTAGCTCTATATAACCTCCGTTCATTTTCCGGAGACGGAATCCAGATACAAGCAGTAAAATCAAAACCAAGATATAACCTGCCACTGTCCACAAAGTAAATATAACCGGATTGCTGGTTCCGGTTGAAAAACGTACCCATAAAAGCAAGCAATAAATGAACCCTATGATCAGACCCCATTTAACACCGTGAGAAAGATTCGATTCCTGTTGCATAATTTTTATTCATTTAAAAATACCCGTTGTCCGTTGATGATTCCAAAGGGCTTACCCATGAGCTCTTTGCCTTTAAAAGGGTGGTTAGATGATTTTGATCTGGAAGGACCCACCATCCATTTTTCGTCGGGCATAAAAATAGTAAGACTTGCCTGTTCACCGGTTTTCAATGTCAGGGGAGCAAGATTGAAGATCAAACGGGGATGGATACTCAAAAGCGCTACCGTTCTGTCGGTACTTATTTCAGGTAAACAAGTGCGAAGGGTAGCGTAACTGGTTTCCAATCCGGTCATGCCGTTTTTGGCATATTCGAACTCTACCAATTTATAATCTGTATTGTGCGGGAGGTGGTGGGAGGCCAAACAGTCCACCGTTCCATCTATTACTGCTTCCCGTAATGCTTCCTGGTCTTTTTTCAGTCGCAGGGGTGGATTAACCTTCAGGTTGGTATCATAATGTA
>JANLYU010000449.1:0-2497 GCA_031365785.1 Flavisolibacter sp.
GCCGCAATGGATGCCAACACAACCATGAAACAAACTGACTGCATCAGTTTTCTCAATGGACTTTATCATGTGTACATCGAGCTGGAAGAAGAAAAGACCGAGGCAACAGAAAGAAAACAATACGAAGATGAAGTTTTATCACGGGTGCGCCAGGCATTGATGCAGCACCGCAACCTCTGCGAGGATTTTGCCGATATTCTGATCCTCTGCAAATTAAATATAGGCATCTGCGTGGATATCGAGTTGGAAGCAGGGGCTGACACAACCACAGTGTACAAAGCCCTGATCAGCGCTTTGCATGATTTTCTTGATCCTGCCCCGCAGTTCTATACACTGCCGCAATTACTGGAAAAGGGCAAGCCTATTGAAGATATCTTTTCCGGCCGTCCTTATGACCTTTCATCCAGCCATGGTTTTACCGACATGGATGAATTGAAGAAAATTGAACTGAAAAAGGAAATTCATTTATCCGACATCTACCAACTCATTGGTAATATCAGTGGCGTGCATACGATTCGCAGGCTTCAATTGCAATATTGCGATGGCGGTATGAAGACACCGATACCCGGATGGAAATTTTCCATTCCTAAAAATAACATTCCTGTTTTTTCAACCAGTTGTTCCGGCATTCATTTTTACCAGAAAGGAAAATCACTCCCATCAGATTTCAGTAAATATAACCAGTACCTCGACTTGAGTTATTCAGCAGGGGCAAAACTTCTTTTTAAAGAAAAATTTCCTTACCTCGATGCCGACATTCCGAAAGGCAACTACCACGAGGAGCTGTCTGATTATTATTCTATTCAGAATGATTTTCCACGCGTGTACGGTATTGGTGACGGCGGTCTTGCTGACGATGCACCTGTTAAACGCCAGGCACAGGCACTGCAGTTCAAAGGCTATCTTTTGTTTTTCGATCAGCTGCTGGCGAATTACCTGTACCAGTTGAAAAGTATCCGTTCACTTTTTTCACTGACACCCACTGCATCTGCTCAAACTTATTTCACGCGGGAACCGGGACTGGTACCTGATCAAAAAAAATTGCTGCGCCTGAGCAGTGCTTCCGGTCTTGCAACAGCAAATAAAAGTAAAACAGGCATCCCTGTACGCAGCCTGGACCTGCTTACACTACTTGAAAATGCAACAGTGAAGTCCTCCGATATCGAGTCTGTATGTAAACCATTCGCGTTTTCATCTGAGTGCTGCCGCGATATAGCCATCATGCAATTAATGGAAGACATGGCTAGTGGCCTTGCTGCCATTAACACGTTCAGCACGGAAGGCGGCTGTTATTATTTTTATATCGATACACACGAGGAATGGGTGATACTCAGCGCTTCTTTTGAAGACGCAGCCTCCATGTTAGCAGTAACGAAATTGCTTGAATGGCAATTAGCTATCCCTGGTAATTTGCGTAAAGAAACACTTCCGGGTGGAAATCATTTTTCTTTCTCCCTGCAATCGAATGGTTTGGTGTATACAGATTTTCTTCAGAAGATCAGCGAAAGCCCAGAATTGTACCAACATCGGCGCAATAGCTTTCTTGATCACCTTTTGTCCCGCTTCGCGGAGCAGTTCACCGACTTTGCCCTGCTTTCTTTCCAGAATAAAAACACCAGTAAAAAACTGATTCACGGAAAGGAAAATTTCCTTGCTCAATATGGTGCCATCAGCAGCAACCGTGGAAGGGCATTTGATTATCTTGGTGAACCATACAACCTTCTTAATATTTCAGGATTTGAAGAAAGGGTAGCCGCCCTGGCAGGATGGAACAATTGTGGTTCCATCAACCTATGCAATTTTGTTGTGGATCCTTTTCAAGAACAATTTTTCATACAACTGCCCATGCAAAAAGCAGGGCTACTTTATTCCGAACAGCCATTTTATTCAAGGGCACAGGCGCAGGCTGCAACACGAGAATTAATGCAGGCGATCGGGTCGCCTGCTTCCTACACTTATTACCATGATGCCGGTGAAGGCGTGCATAAGATCCGCATAGTATTTGGCGACCGCCGCAGTGCATCGTGGCATGGAATGGGGGCATTAGATCCATTAGAGTTGAGAGAAAAAGCAGCGGCTATTCAGGAATTGCTTTCACGTGAACCACTAACCGAAGAGGTCTATACCAGCCGCACAGTTTTCCGCTTCCTGGTAGCCAGGGCGGGACAAGCGTCTTTTATTTCATCAGGTTATTTGAATACGCGGGACGATGCAATGGAAATGTGGCAACACCCTGATGAATGGCTGCACCAGCCAGATGCGTGGAAACCACTGGGAACAGACCAAACATTCCCAAATAATATTTGTATCGATCAAAGAAATGTAAATGCCCTTCGGTTCATCGATCTTGAGAGCTTCCGCATCGATCCGGATAACGATATACTGGGCAAGCCGGACTTGTTCCGTTTTAAAATACTGGACCAGAAGAACCAGTTCCGGCTGGAATCACTACAGGAATTCAATACACCGGAATCAGCAAGAGAAGCTGCGTGTGTTC
>JANLYU010000465.1:0-8293 GCA_031365785.1 Flavisolibacter sp.
TATACCTATTCTTATGCCACCATGGGTGAACTGATTGCCTGGATCATAGGATGGGACCTCATACTTGAATATGCCCTCGGTGCTGCTACGGTTTCCATTGCATGGTCGCAATACCTTAACAACCTGTTGAAACAAACTGTAGGTTGGCAAATACCTTATGAATGGAGTCATTCGCCCTTCCAGGTGGCCCACCAGGTTTCCGGTGTAGCAGAAGGTACCCAGGGTATCATGAATATCCCTGCCGTCTTTATTCTTTTTTTACTAAGTGCGTTGCTGGTGAGGGGTACAAAAGGTTCCGCGGTGTTCAATAATTTTATCGTTATCGTTAAAGTAACTATTGTACTTATATTTATTTTTCTGGGATGGCAATTCATCAACCCTGCGCATCATCATCCATTAACCATTCCTGCCGATGCAGGCGTTGTTAAGTTAACCGACGGAAGGGTTCACGATTTTGCAGAACCTTTGAATCACGGATGGCTGGGTGTACTGAGGGGAGCGGCCATTGTTTTCTTTGCCTTCATAGGTTTTGATGCGGTGTCAACCGCAGCACAGGAATCAAAAAACCCGCAAAAACATATGCCCATTGGCATTTTGGTTTCACTGGCCATCTGTACGTTGTTATATGTTCTCTTTTCCTATGTTTTGACCGGTATTGCACCCTACCAGGACTTTCTGAAAGCAGGAAGTGAAGCTTCAGTAGCCTATGCCATTGATCATTATATGCCCGGATATGGGTGGCTTTCATTATTTATTACCATTGCCATTCTCGCAGGTTTCAGCTCCGTGATTTTGGTGATGCTGATGGGACAAAGCCGCATCTTTTATACGATGTCAAGGGATGGCCTGGTGCCAAAAGTTTTTTCAGACGTTCATCCGAAAAACCGTACACCGTATAAGTCGCAGTGGATGTTTTTTGTTTTTGTTTCTCTTTTTGCAGCCTTCATTCCGGATGATATTGTTGGAGATATGACAAGCATTGGAACGTTATTCGCTTTTGTTCTTGTTTGTATCGGAGTAATGATTATAAGGAAAAAGGGTACACACCGGGCTCCATTCCGTACACCCGCCGTATGGGTAGTGGCACCACTTGGTGCATTGGTCTGCCTGACCATGATACTGAGCTTAGGATGGGAAAACTGGGCACGTTTGATTGTTTGGCTTTTAATAGGATTCATTATATATTTTAGCTATGGACGATACCATAGCCGGGTGCAACGTGGTGAAGATGTAGCGCCGACGGATCCAAAAGATATGATTCATCCAAAATAACAGGTGATAAATCAAGTAAATCGCTTCCTTAATGGAAGCGATTTACTGTATAAAGTATCTTTGCAGGTTACAAGATTCGTGCTGATCATAGTTCATATTGCAATCAATCGATAGGTTTCTGTATAGTAACATAAAAGGTTCATTTAAAAGAAAGGATCACACTTTCAACAAACATCATTAAACCTTACACCATTCATGGGTCGCATATTCGAAGTAAGAAAGTCTACCATGTTCGCCCGTTGGGACCGAATGGCCAAGCAGTTCACGCGCGTGGGTAAAGAAATTGCCATTGCAGTGAAAGCCGGCGGCCCCGACCCCGGCATCAATCCCGCATTGCGCCGGTGCATGCAGAACGCCAAAGCCGTGAACATGCCCAAGGACCGCGTGGAAGCTGCTATCAAGAGAGCGATGGGCAAGGAAATGGAAAACTATGAAGAGATCTTGTATGAAGGATATGGGCCTCATGGTGTGGCCATTATTGTGGAAACAGCCACTGATAATCATGTGCGCACAGTAGCGAATGTGAAATCTATTTTCAATAAAGGAGATGGCACCCTGGGCAACAGTGGAAGCGTGAGTTTTCAATTCAAAAAACTGGGCTCCTTTAAATTAAAACCTGCCGGCATTAACATAGAAGAACTGGAATTTGAACTGATCGATCATGGCCTGGAAGAAATGGGCGAAGGAACCGGAGAAAATGGAGAGGATGTGGTGGTGCTTCGTTGTGCTTTCAATGATTTTGGCAATATGCAGAAAGCTCTCGAAGAAAAAGGAATGATCCCCTTGAGTGCGGAAGCGGAATGGATCCCCACTACCACCGTTGAACTATCGGAAGAACAAGCTCAGGATGTATTGAAACTGGTGGACAAACTGGAACAGGATGAGGACGTACAAAAAGTTTTTCATAACCTTCAATAAGCAAGCAAATAATGGAACTGTAACTGGCAGTAACTTTACCCAGTGAACGATCATCCTATTATTATTTTTGATGGTATCTGTAACCTCTGTAATGGTGCTATCAATTTTGTAATCCGTCAGGATACCAAAAATAAATTCCGTTTTGCCACTTTACAATCACCGGCCGGGGAGCTGCTCCTGAAAAAATTCCATCTACCTCACCTGGATGCGGGATCATTTGTACTGATCGATAAAGGAAAAGCTTATCAACAATCCACAGCTGCTTTGAGAGTAATGAATTACCTGCCGTGGTACTGGAAGGAAGTCCAGATTTTTCGAATAGTACCTGCTTTTCTGCGCAACAGCATATATGATTTTATTGCACAAAACCGTTATCAATGGTTTGGTAAAAAAGCAGCCTGCATGGTGCCAACTCCGGATATTAAAAGCAGGTTTTTGGAAGAAATAGATCAGGTTCAATGAACTGCAATCCTTGAATCGTCACCTGAAATATTTTTTTTATTGATGTCTTGGAATTTTACATCCTGATTGAAGACTTCATCCAACATCGATCTCGCCTTTCATATACAACACGCAATGTCCGGTCATCAGCACCCGGTCACCCTGTACGGCACATTGAAGTTCACCACCGCGAAGTGATAATTGCTTACAGAATAATTGTTTCTTTCCCAGCTTACCGGCCCAGTAAGGTACAATGTTGCAATGCGCGGAACCCGTAACCGGATCTTCCGGAATACCTAAACCCGGGTAGAAGCACCTCGATACTACATCGGCAGTTTGTCCTTTGGCTGTAATGATCACACCCAGCGCATCGAGCTCCTTTAAAATGGAAAAGTTGGGTTGCACCTTACGCACAGAAATTTCATCCTGCAAAACCACGAAATAATCCCTTCCTTTCATCACCAGTTCAGCCTTGTCGATGCCAAGGCCTTGGAACAACTTTTCAGGAATAGCACAGGCTTGCGGAAAGCGCGCAGGAAAATCTAGTGTATACGTATCGCCCGATACAGTAACATGTAACTCCCCTGCCTTTTCTGTTGAAAAACTAATCTTCTCTATGTCCTGCTGAATAAAGTTTTTAATAATGAATGCGGAAGCCAGTGTAGCATGACCACACAAATCAATTTCATATTCCGGAGTAAACCAACGCAAATGATAATCGCTTTCCTGGTTGGCACCGGCCTGTTTCTTTACAAAAAATGCGGTCTCACTCTGGTTATTCTCCATGGCGATCTGCTGCATGAGCTCATCGGAAATCCATTTTTCCAGAGGCACAACTGCAGCCGGATTCCCACTGAAAATCTTTTTAGCGAAGGCATCTGCCTGGTACATCGTTAATTTCATACATATAAATTGCTTACACCTGCACGCCTGGAATGATGGCATCTGAGGTGTTACTCTGCCATCATTTGTTTGATCACGGTTTCAATCTCTTCGGCATTGGGCTTGCTGAAGTAATCACCATCACTTCCATAGGGAGGCCGGTGAGCCTTACCTGTTATCGTTCTAGCTGCTACATCCAGCCACCGGTATCCACCCTGGCCTTCCATCACCTCGTTGAACATATAACCAGCTGCACCTCCCGGAACATCTTCGTCTACAAAAACGATCCGGTTGGTTTTTTTCAAAGATTCCAGTATCCTATGGTTGATATCGAAAGGAAGTAATGTTTGCACATCTATTATTTCGCATGAAATGTGAAGTTGTAGCAAGGCCCTGGCCGCATCCATGACTACCCTCAGCGTAGAACCGTAGGTAACGACGGTTACATCAGTACCTTCCACGATCACTTCAGGAATACCAAGAGGAACGGTGATGTCGGCTAGGTTAGAGGGTAATTTTTCTTTCAGTCTGTATCCGTTCAGGCATTCTACAATCACACCCGGATCATTGCTTTGCAATAAAGTATTATACATGCCTGCGGCCTGTGTCATATTCCGTGGTACACAGATATACATGCCGCGGAGGGAATGAATGGCCATAGCCATCGGAGATCCACTGTGCCAGATGCCTTCCAGCCGATGGCCACGCGTCCTTACAATCAGCGGGCAGCTTTGCTGGCCTTTGGTTCGGTAATGCAGGGTAGCCACGTCATCACTAAGAGGTTGCAGCCCGTATAAAAAATAATCCATGTACTGGATTTCAGCAATAGGCCGCAGGCCGCGCATGGCCAATCCAATTCCCTGACCAATGATGGTTTGTTCCCGTATACCTGTATCAAAAATCCTATCCTCCCCATATTTATTCTGAAGTCCTGAAAAACCCTGGTTCACGTCACCGATAAACCCAAGGTCCTCACCAAAGGCCAGTACTTTCGGATTCAAAGCAAAGAGCTGGTCAAAATACTGATTCAGGATTTCAAACCCATTCACAGACCTGGCATTTTCAGCATACTGAGGAGCCACACCCTTCACGCGCAATGCACTTTTAGGTCCTTCCTGATACAGGTGTGAATTGTACAATGTTTTATTCTCCTTCAGTAATTCTTCATAATAGGTTTTAATGGGTAACCCATCCACTTCATTCGACAGAAGGTTACTGGCAGCATTCAACGTAAACATAATGTCCCTTCGAAGGGGCTCCCTGTTTTCTGATAATGTTTTAGAAAGATCATTCAACTCCTGAATATGGTTGCCTGCTGTTGCCGCATCGGCGAGCAGTTCCACAGTTCGCGCTACCTGGTAGCGTATCGGTTGCAGATAATTTTCCCATGCCTGTTGTTTATCATGTCGAACCGACTCACGGGCTTCCTGTTCAATGGCATGTAGTTCTTCTTCTGTGGCCAGCACATTGGCGATGATCCATTCCCGCATTTTTTTTCTTCCATCCCACTCTTTCTCCCATTGCAACCGTTCTGCTGACTTATATCTTTCATGACTTCCTGAGGTGGAATGGCCCTGGGGCTGTGTGATTTCCTCCACATGAAATAAAGTTGGCGTATGAGTTTCACGAGCCAGCCGTACCCCTTCTTCAAAAGCTTCGCACATGCCGGCATAATCCCATCCCTTTAACTGATACATGTTAAATCCATTGGTGCCCTCTTCCTTTTCCATACCCTTGAGCGCTTCGGAGATAGATGATTTTATAGTCTGGAATTTTCTTGGAACAGAAATGCCATATCCATCATCCCAGATAAAAACAACCAGTGGCACCTGCAATACTCCGGCTGCATTCATACTTTCCCAGAATTGTCCTTCAGATGTAGATGCATCACCAATGGTACAGAAACATACTTCATTGCCATGATCTGAGAGTTCTGAAAATTGTTCCAGTTCCTTTACATTCCTGAATGTTTTCGAAGCAAAGGCGAGGCCCAGCCCCCTGACCATCTGACCGGCTGTGGGAGCAATATCGGATGATATATTTTTGCGATTCACCAGGTCCAGCCATTCACCATCTTCATTGACCATGCGCGTTGAAAAATGCGCATTCATTTGCCTTCCTGCACTAAAGGGTTCATGTTCAACATTTGGATCAGCATACAATTGAGCGAAGAACTGCTGAACGGTGGCCAATCCGCTGGCCAGCATAAAAGTCTGGTCACGGTAATACCCTGAACGGAAATCTCCTGGTTGGAAAAATTTGGCCATGGCTACCTGGGCTACTTCCTTTCCGTCGCCGAAAATGCCAAATTTAGCTTTGCCTGTCAATACCTCCTTTCTACCGGTCAGGCTGGCTTCGCGGCTGACGCACACCCAGCGGTAATCCTGGAGTACTTCTTCCCTGAAGTTGTCAAAAGACAAATGCTCCTGCTCCTTCTGGCCGGTTTCGAATGTATTTTCCATGTAACAAAAATAGGGTTTCCCCTTCAGCGTTAAAAAATCCTAAAATGTCGTTTTTACTATAGTTTACGGCAGCTTTGACCTATTTTTGACGACAAACCATTTTCATGAAAAAAATACTTTGTGCATATACTTTCCTCCTGTTATTTGCTGGGGTCCATGCACAGCAGGCAGAACAGGCACCTGCACAGGTGGCCAAGCCCGTTCCGGAGGTGTTGCAGATCAAAGAATCAGAACATGATTTTGGGAAGATCCCCCAAGGGAAGCCGGTATATTATCTTTTCGAGATTGCCAATCTTTCAGACGTTCCACTGAAACTGGATAATGTTCAGGCCAGTTGTGGTTGTACAACACCCGAATGGAATAAAGAGCCCATTCCTGCAAACGGCACCGACAAAATCAGGGTGGGTTATAATGCGGCGAATGAAGGAGCTTTTGAAAAATTTATCACTGTTACGTACAACGGAACGCAGACAAAACAGATCAGGATAAAAGGAACGGTCTGGAAAGCACCTGTAGGAGCTGCCCCTTCCAACCAATCTGTACAATTTTTAAAACAACAAATTCAATAACAACATGAGAAAATTATTCTTCCTGGCGGCCTCGTTTGCCATTGGCATGATAGCCTCCGCTCAACAGAAAGCAGATGAAGTGATCAAAATCAATTTTGACAAATATGATTTTGGCAAGATCAAACAGGGTACACCCGTAATCACTTATTTTACGGTTACCAATATCAGCAACAAACCAGTGGTAATAGAAAACGCATATGCAGGTTGCGGATGTACCACACCTGAAGTATCCAAAGCGCCGATTGCACCCAATGGTACCACCAAAGTAAAGGTGGGTTATAATGCAGCATCGATGGGTCACTTCGATAAAGATGTTACCCTTAAGCTGGCGGGTGTTCAGGAACCCAAGATCATTAAGATCACCGGAGAAGTGATGGAAGCCAATGCTTTCACCGCTTATTCAAAAAGTGACGAGTACAAAAAAATGCAAAAGGAAAAAGCATCCAAGGAAGCCAGGGAAATGAAAGATGCCAAGAAAGCTGCGAAAAAATCAAAAAATAGTGTAACGAATACGAAATAATTCAGAACTCGTTTGAATGATCCCTTCAGCATTGAAGGGATTTTTTTTGCCATGCCTGGCAATGGTTAAAAAAATAACTGACTTTATGGTGCCTTATGATGCATGGTGGGGCCGCTTATCGAATAGGTATTCCAACTCTTGAAGTTCATTTGAGAACTGTAATAAAACAAGCAACTCACCAGTCCCCTTTCATTTTACCAATTATACTAACTTTATTTCCATTACATTTCAATTGTGACCGCATTTATTTTAAATGATAAAAACGTCGTAACTGAGCATTCCGAAGGCATGACGCTGCTGGATTTTATAAGATATGAACAACACCTCATGGGAACTAAGATCGGATGCAGGGAAGGTGATTGCGGTGCCTGCACTGTGCTTTCAGGAAGTAGAAAAGAAAGCACCATTGAATATACTTCAGCCACTTCCTGCCTGATGGCTTTAGGAGCTGCACACGGTAAACATATTGTTACCATAGAAGGTTTGAACTTACCCGATTCCAGCACGGAGAAGCCACTGAATTTCATTCAGCAGGCCATGGCAGATGAAGGGGCTACTCAATGCGGATTCTGTACACCAGGTTTTGTGGTATCGCTAACTGGTTTTTGTCTCACCAACCAGGTACCCTCATCCATTGCCACTTCCATAGATGGAAATATCTGCAGGTGCACTGGTTATAAATCTATTGAGCGAGCCGCGATCAGGATAGCTACTTTACTGGAAGGAAGGAAAAGCATGTCCGCGCTTTCTTACGCGGTACAACAACAACTAGTACCTCCCTATTTTACCCACATCAGTCGCCAACTTCAAAATCTTACTGAGAGTCGGGTTAGTTCACCCATCCATGAAACAGATTACCTGTTAGGTGGCGGCACTGACCAGTATGTTCAAAAGCCGGAAGTGATCAGCCATGCACGCGTCCACTTTTTACAGGATCAAAAAATCAGTAAGCTGATTCAACAGGAAGGCAACCAGTGTTTGATTGGAGGTGCCGCTACGGTTACCCATCTGAAAGAATCACCTGTGATGCAAAAATATTTTCCCCGTCTGGATGAGTACATTAAATTAATCTCTTCCACTCCCATCAGGAATATGGCTACGATTGCCGGTAATTTTATCAATGGCTCTCCGATCGGTGATTTCACTATTTTTTTTCTTGTATTGAATGCTCAACTAAAGATCAGCGATGGAAAACGCTCCAGAATGTTACCCTTGAGGAAGTTGTACAA
>JANLYU010000473.1:0-2012 GCA_031365785.1 Flavisolibacter sp.
AAATGATCTACACGGTACCGCTTGTTGCTGTCGCGATTGTCGATCATGGGATCACTGAAGTTGTCTATATGGCCACTGGCTTTCCAGGTGGTAGGGTGCATAAAAATAGAAGCGTCAATGCCCACAATGTTTTCATGCATTTGCGTCATACTTTTCCACCAGTGGTCCTTGATATTTTTTTTTAATTCACTCCCCCACTGACCATAGTCATACACGGCAGCCATGCCATCGTAGATTTCGCTGGAAGGAAAAATAAAACCATATTCTTTAGAATGGGAAATAATTGCCTGGAAACGGTTACTATCTGTAGCCATAGGGCGCAAAAGTAATGAAGAAGCGGTAGAACGGCGAACAGGTAAAAAATGAGAAAACAATTCCTGTCCGAATAGCATTATTCCTCACAGAATTTAATGTACATCTTGCGGTTCCATCAGGTCACCTTGATATTATCTCCGGATTGCTCGTTGTCTGTTTTTTTTATTTGCTCAATTTGTTTCAATGATCCTTTTTCCTGTTCCACTTCCACATTTTTTACCCAAACCGCGTATTTATTAGGTATGATGCGTGAACCATAACAGGCAGCATAGGCTTTTGTGAATTCTGCTCCAAAATATAGAATAAGCGCCGAGTAATAGACCCAAACCAAAAGCACAACGATGGATCCAGCAGCACCGTAAGTGGAATCAATGGTTGAATTGCCAATATAAAAGGTGATGCCAAATTTGCCAAGCATAAAAAGTACAGCAGTCACCATAGCACCTACAATTACATCCCTCCATTTAATGACCGCATCAGGCAGAACTTTGAAAATAATAGCGAAAAGTGTGGAAATGACCAGAAAGGTGATCAGCAGGTTGAGTATATAAACGATGATCACCGCCATGTCTGGAAAGTGGGCCTGTAATCGACCCATGAGACCTTCGATCAACCCATTAACGATCAGTGAAACCAACAGGATAAAACCCAAACCAACAACTACAGAAAAAGAAAGGAGCCTGTTCATCAACATCTTCAGCCACCCTTTTTTCGGCTTGGGTTTTAAATTCCAAATGGTATTGACGGAGTCCTGGATTTCAGCAAATACCGTGGTGGCACCCACCAGCAACGTCATGAACCCAATGATAGCCGTCAACCTGGATTTACCGCTGAGGGTAGCATTTTTGATAATATCCTGGATTTGTTTGGCAGCTGCGCCTCCAACAAAACCTTTAATCTGACCATATACCGTGCCTTCCACAGCCTCTCTTCCGTAAAAAATATCTGCAAAAAAAATCATGATGATCAGCATCGGACCAATGGAGAAGATCGTAAAGTAAGCAAGTGATCCGCTGAGTTTGAAAACCTTATCGTTATCAAATCCAATAAAAGACTCTTTTAAAATCTGGAATACACCCTTGAAGGTTACTTTTTTTCTCATACTGTTACAGTTGGGCCTTACAAATATAAACTGCCCACGACCAGCATTTCCATACACCTGGAGGTGATGCTGCTATTTTGAATTTTTAAAGCCCATACTCATTGCAATAGAAAGCCCACCGCCGCAGTTCCCATCCCCCCTGTATTTTCATTTTAATCACTTTCTGTCAGTATGAAGAATAGGATTCTGAGAAGGAGTAGGGTTTTTGTTAGTACCGGCAGTGACAACAGGTGAAGTTTTCTTTTCAGCAGGTTGCGCTCCAGGTACCACTGGCTCCTTATTCCACTCAGCGTATTCATTAGGCTCGATTTTAGTACCCTTTTTGAGTGCGTAACATTTAGAGAATTCAGCACCGAAATACAAAATGATGGAAGAATAATATACCCAAACCAGTAACACCACCAATGATCCTGCCGCTCCATAAGTAGTGCCAATAGCTGTTTTGCTGATATAAAATGAGATGGCGAATTTGCCTACCATGAATAATAAAGAGGATACAAATGCACCTGGCCAAACATCTCTCAACCTGATCTTCGCATCCGGAAGTACTTTAAAAATAACTGCGAAGAGCGTCATGGTAACGCCCAGCGTGATG
>JANLYU010000001.1:0-2287 GCA_031365785.1 Flavisolibacter sp.
CTGTAATGGATCCATCATCTCCTCTAAAAGCTTCACAAACAAGATTCATGTAAACTTTTTCCAGTTTGTTATTTCGATAAAGCATTGCTGTGATCACTTCAGCTGAGAACGTTTCCCCAGTGGTATATACATTTCGGATAATTTCTTCAAAACCTTGGTCTTTACCTTCGGGAACACCTTCAAAGAGAGGTTTATTAACTACTTCATGGCTTTGTTTTTGCCAAAATTCAAGCATCTTTTCATTGGCGATTTCTACTATTGATTCAGGGCCTTTAAATAAGCACATTGCGACAGGAACCTGTAAGATCATGTTACGCAAATTATTTTTACTTACGCTGAGACTTTTATTGGCTAAAAATTTTGCGGTGGTTTCAATGCAGGTAACCAACACCCCAACCGGGATACCCAGCTTTTCTTTTATAGGACTATATGAAAATGTCCAGTATACATCCTCCATTTTACCATTCCTAGATATAGGAATTAGCTGATCTTCACTCCAGGTTGATTCTCCTTTTTGTAGTACCTGGTCAATTAAAGGTTTGATAACATGCCATATTTCCTGCCAACAAATTTCCCCTTTCTGACCCAACGAAATCGGATGTTTACCATTCTGTCCTAGACTTGGGCGATAGGCATCATTGTAAAATTGTATCAGATCGTTGCC
Organism: Flavisolibacter sp.; assembly: GCA_031365785.1. GTDB lineage: Bacteria > Bacteroidota > Bacteroidia > Chitinophagales > Chitinophagaceae > Flavisolibacter. Next base: position 665 of record JANLYU010000001.1, read on the forward strand.
CCACCAAAGAAACATTGGAAAACGGGAAACTAAAAGATTGCTTAATGTTGATTTTAAAATATCAGGCCATTCGTTGGGAGAGCCAAGCGTGGTAGAAGACCAATTAAAAGATCTTGTCAATGCACCCATTTCACCACCCCCTTCTAAAAAAGGGAAATCCATACATTCTTCTTGCAATTCAAGTCGCATCTATATAAAATATACGCTTCTTTCACCACAATGAAATAATTACTTAAGAAAGCTTAAAATGATTTTGATTATAAATGGAAGTTGCAAACCTTGTTTTATAAATAGGGCTTCTATATAACAAACGGAAAGATCATGTCTAACTCTCAGAATTAATTTGGTTTGTGGTGAGGCGCAAGAAAACCTGTTTCATCGTATTCACTCTCCATAATTCACTATTCACGGTTATATTTACTGACAAATTTACTATTTGCTCAAAGAAATCATTATAGCTATTCAATCCTATTCTGAAGCACACCGTTTTATTCGTTTGCACCGGTTATGGAAATGGATACTGATTCCAGGTATTATTTATACGATTCTTTTTGCCTTTGGCATTTACTTTTTCCTACTTTCTTCCAATAATGCTGTCAGCTGGCTGAGTAAACAGATTGGAATTGAGATCTGGCTTCAGAAACAGCGAAGTGAATGGCTGAGTTTTTTATTTGTAATGGTGGGGATGATGTTACGGCTGATTCTGGTTCTTTTTTATTTTTCGCTTTTCAAATTTACATTTCTCATTATCGGGTCTCCTGTTTTTGCTTATCTCAGTGAAAAAACCGCTAGCATTATTGAAGGAAAAGATTTTCCTTTTAGTTTTTCTCAATTGCTAAAAGATGCATGGAGAGGCACCAGGCTCGCAGTTCGCAATTCAGTATGGCAAACAGTGTACATGGTACTTTTATTTTTTTTATGCTTCGTGCCGGTGGTAGGATGGGTAACCCCATTGATTGCCCTTTTCATTGAATGTTACTATTATGGTTTTTCCATGGTGGATTACAGTTGTGAACGCAATAAACTCAATCCGGCAGCATCCATAGATTTTATTGGGAAGCACAAAGGACTGGCGATTGGAAATGGATTGATCTTTTACCTCATGCACGGTTTAATTGTTGTTGGGTGGATGTTGGCACCCGCCTACGCAGTGGTGGCAGCAACACTGAGTTTACACCGTATAAAAAATACCTGATGCCTGCTACCGTTTACATGATCCCCACTGTTCTTTCTGAAGGACAATTGATGGTGCTGCCTTCCTACTTGCTGCCTGCAGTACAAAGCTGCGAGGTTTTTTTTGTGGAAGAAGAAAGGACTGCCAGAAGGTTTCTCAAACTGCTGTGGAAGGAAATGGTGATAGATGATTATGAATGGTTCAGCATGAAGGATGCGAATGAACAGGTAGCATCTTCCTTCCGCAAAAAATTAAAAGAAGGAAAGGTTATTGGAATCATCAGTGAAGCAGGTTGTCCCGGTGTAGCGGACCCCGGACAGCAACTCGTCGCAATGGCACAATATGAAAATTGTGTGGTGCGGCCGCTGGTAGGTCCAAGTTCCTTTCTCCTGGCTTTAATGGCAAGTGGTATGAACGGACAGCACTTCCAATTCGCAGGATATTTGCCT
>JANLYU010000142.1:0-2063 GCA_031365785.1 Flavisolibacter sp.
ACCAAAAATAAATATTCCATTGTTCAAATACTCCATATAGCACAGCAATAGCTGAACTGCCCGCCAATCCTATGAATAAACCTTCCCAGCTGATCACCCCATCCAGTCCCCTTGGTTCTTTGCGCAAACTGAGTATATTGAAAAATTTTTTCCCGTACACACTGCCCAATTCTGAAGATAGGGTATCCGCTGTTGCAGCAGAAAAGGATGATGCTGCTGCCAGGAGTAGGCATTCTTTCGCTACAGGAAATAGCAGTACCAAAAGAGATGCAAGCATGGCAGTACCCGCGTTGGCAAATACCTGTGAGGCCTGCCGGGTGCCCTTATTTTTTTCTTCCATCCCAATACTTTGCTTTACCTGATTTTTCCAGGAGGTAGCCCATGTTCCAAAAGCAAAGAACAATACCATCATGGAAACGACAGTCCATCCAAAAGTAAAATAAACAAGGGTTGCAATGCATCCTCCTGAAATGGAGGCAAAAAGAGACAATTTACGTGTCGTAAAGGCGATTACACTTCCAGTAACCAGGATGAGCAGCACAATGAAATCGACGCGGGTGATGGACATAACAGGGAATAAATGAGCAATATAAGATCAGACCTTATGGCCTTCGATAAAAAGTGTCCTGTAATTTTACTGATCCTTTTTCAAAGAATAGTTGGATTGGATAATCAAACGCATTTTTCTACCAGCCTTCATCCATGTTACAATATACCAACCCCATTTTGGCAGGCTTTTATCCAGACCCCAGTATCTGCAGGGTAGGTCAGCACTATTACCTCGTCCATTCCACCTTTGCCTATTTTCCATCTATTCCGGTATTTCAGAGTAACAACCTTGTTGACTGGGAACTGATCGGTTATGTGCTTACCCGTGCGGAACAAATTGAACTCACTGGTTTGGGCGTTTCAAAAGGCATCTTCGCACCTTCTATTCGTTTTCATCAGGGGGTATATTATATTACCTGTACACTGGTGGATGGTAAAGGGAATTTTGTTGTCACTGCAAAAGACCCCAGGGGTCCATGGTCAGATCCGGTATGGCTTACAAATATAACAGGTATTGATCCTTCCCTTTTTTTTGAAAATGGAAATGCATGGATCGTATACAATAGCGTGGCGCCCCAAAACAATCCCTTGTACAATGGTCACCGCACGATCAGGATACAGAATTTTGATGTCCACAATTTTACCACATCAAAGGAAACCTTACTCATTAATGGAGGAACATATCTTTCTAAAAACCCAAGGTGGATAGAAGGGCCGCACTTGTATAAACATAAAGATTTTTTTTACCTCATTGCGGCAGAAGGTGGTACGGGTGATGAACACGCTGTAGTTGCGTTTAGAAGTAAAGCGATTACCGGACCTTATGAACCTTATGCACACAACCCCATCCTGCATCAACGCCTTCAATCCAACCACAGGATTACCTCTACCGGGCATGCTGACCTGGTGGAAACAACTTCAGGAGAATGGCATGCTGTTTTTTTGGCCTGCCGCCCTTACGCGGGTGACCACTATAATACCGGGAGGGAAACCTTTCTGGTACCTGTGTCCTGGGTAGAGGATTGGCCCCTGCTTAATAAAGGATATGAAAAGGTGAATCAATTTTATCCGCTTCCTCACCCGGAATTAACGTATTTGAATAGGAGCACTTATAGTGGAAATGTTTCATTTCGCGATGATTTTGAATGTCCTGTTCTTGAGAATGACTGGATGTTTTTACGCACCCCGAAAGAAAAATGGGTTTACCAGGAAAAGGGGAAACTTTCCTTACGATTAAGACCTGAAACATGTTCCGGACAGGGCAATCCTTCCTTTATCGCAAGAAGACAACAACACCTGAAGTGCACCGCTACCGCTTCCATTACATTTTCAACTTCATCCTGCTATGAAAAAGCAGGAATGGCCGTTTTCCAGAATGAAGACCATTTTTATTTTATCTGCATCTCTCAAAAAAATCGTCAACGTGTCTTAGAATTGTACCGTTCCGTTTTAATTCCTGCTGATGGATCCCACATGAATTTATTGGCTTCCACCCTGCTCGATGCTCCTCCACA
>JANLYU010000026.1:0-2064 GCA_031365785.1 Flavisolibacter sp.
TATCACGCACCATCTGTTTGGCGTTCATGATCTCCTGCATTGAAATCACCTGCTCAATACGCGGCGCCCCGATGCCTTCCACATTTTGACGGATGATCAATTGCTCTTCGCTCCGGGTGGGATAGCCCACTACCACTTTCATCAGGAAGCGGTCTACCTGTGCTTCAGGCAATGGGTAGGTGCCCTCCTGCTCCAATGGGTTCTGCGTGGCCAGCACCAGGAACGGTTCTTCCAGCTTGAATGTAGTATCACCTATTGTTACCTGCCTTTCCTGCATCGCTTCCAATAAAGCACTTTGAACTTTTGCGGGTGCCCTGTTAATTTCATCAGCCAGAATGAAATTGGCGAAGATGGGTCCCTTCCTTACGATAAATTCATTGCGTTGCTGGTTGTAAATCATGGTGCCAATTACATCAGCCGGTAAGAGATCCGGTGTAAACTGAATACGGCTGAAATGCGCATGGATGGCCTGCGAAAGTGATTTGATGGTAAGTGTTTTAGCCAAACCCGGAACCCCTTCCAGAAGAACGTGGCCATTACTTAAAAGTCCGATCAGCAGGCGGTCGAGCATATAGCTTTGACCAATGATGACTTTACCCACTTCAGCACGGAGGGTTTCGATAAATCTTCCAGAATAACTGATTCTTTCATTCAATTGTCGAATATCTTCTGAGGTTTTTACCATAGTGTCTTTTTTTCTTGGATGACGACCTGAGCATGAGCAAATAACAAGCCGTAATAATAAAGATCAAACATTTACGTCAAAGAGAATAATGGCTTGCTGCGCGTATAGAATTATTTAAATTACTTTTATCAAACAATTAAATCGAAACCCTCAGTATGAAATACTTTTCCAATTCCTGGTTGCTTCTCGTTTTGATCCTGGCATGTAATAAGAATGATCAAAAAAAGGAGCCCACTAAAACAGAATTACTGACTAGCCAATCGTGGAAATATGACAGCGGCGGGGTAGACCAGGATAGAAATGGAACGGTTGATTTTACTTTTGCTTCTACAGGTTTGCTGCAGCCCTGTATCCTTGATAATACAGGTACTTTCAATGCCAATGGTACTGGTATAGCCGACGAAGGAGCTACAAAATGTTCTGTTACCGCACCACAAACCACCCCCTTCAACTGGAACTTTCAAAATAATGAAACGGAAATCAATGTGGTGGGACCGGCCTTTTTCGGACTTGGAGGAAAATTTACAGTAAAAGAACTGACTACAACTGCCTTGTCTCTTTCAAAAGATACCACCGTAACACTTACCGGATTTCCTGCTCCTATGACCATCGCCCTAATAGTCAACCTGAAGCATTAGGAAAGGTATTTTGCAACTATGGGCAAGCGCCTGCCCACTCCAAAGGCTTTACTGCTCACACGAAGAATCGGGCAGAATTGATTTCTTTTGTATTCATTGGTGTTGACCAGTTTCAAAATTCTTTTTACTACTCCTTCTTCAAAACCCTGGCTGATGATTTCTGCAGGTCCCTGCCTCAATTCTATATACTGGTAGAGCACACGGTCCAGCAAATCATATTCAGGCAAACTATCACTGTCTTTTTGATTGGGACGTAATTCAGCAGAAGGCGGTTTTCGCAGGATGGCATCCGGAATGACCTCTCCACCTTTATTGAGATAATGCGCTAATGCAAAAACCTGCGTTTTATATAAGTCACCCAAAACACTTAGACCACCAGCCATGTCGCCATACAAAGTACCATAACCTGTTGCCAGTTCACTTTTATTGGAGGTATTGAGGAGTATATATCCAAATTTATTGGCCAGCGCCATCAGCATATTACCACGGGTGCGACTTTGGATATTTTCCTCTGTGACGTCGAAAGGACGGTCTTTGAATATCGGATGCAAGCTGGAAACAAAACTTTCAAATACATTTTTGATCGGTACGATGTCATAGGGATTACCCAGGTTAATACTTAAATGTTTGGCATCTGATATGGAATGATCTGAAGAAAACTGCGAAGGCATAAGCAGCACATGTACATTTTCTTTACCCAGGGCCTCTACGGCCAGGGTCTGTACCAAAGCACTGTCAATG
>JANLYU010000038.1:0-6096 GCA_031365785.1 Flavisolibacter sp.
TACCTGACACCTCCCATGGAACATCCAACAGAAAAATTAAACTGGAACCTATCCAACAAAAAAGTCCACTTTATTTTGTTTATCTGCGGAGGGCTGGGTGCAGCCTTATTTTCCTGGATGCTGCTCCAGCACTGGAGGTGGCTGGGGCTCACCGTTTTGCTTACTTTTTTATATTCAGCACCCAAGGTGCCACTACCGCTTTTTAAACAACTGAAAAAGATTGCCATCGGAAAAACTATTTTTCTGGCCTTGGCATGGACCCATGTCACCATGCTTTTTCCAATGGTGATCAGTTTGAAATGGCTGCCAGAGGCTGCAATTCCTTATGTGGTGAGCCGCTTTTTCTTTATTTATTCCATCTGTATTCTTTTCGATTACAGGGATCTGGAGGAAGACAGAAAGGAAGGTATCAAAAGTCTCATTACTTATCTCCATGAAAGGGGCATCGATATTTTATTCTGGAGTTCCTTATTGGTTGCCACGGCTGCAACAATGTTCCTCTATCCAGAATTTTCCATCGCCATCATTGGAGCACTGATTCTTCCAGGTGTGGTTCTGGCCTTTCTCTATTATCCCTCCAAGAAAAATTTTTCTGATTACCGTTTCTACTTTGTACTGGATGGTTTGATGATGTTATCTGCACCTTTACTTCTTTTAATTAAATTTGTCCGATAAATTAAAGCATGGCCAAAGCAGCAGTAAGAAAGAACAGTGCTCTGATAACAGAAAAATCGTTGAAATTTTTCAGGAATTATATCAATACCCCTTCTCCAGTTGGTTTCGAATCTACCGGTCAGCGACTTTGGCTGGACTATATCAAACCTTTTGTTGACAATGTATTTACAGATCCCTATGGTACCGCGGTAGGTGTTGTAAATCCCAACAGCCCATTTAAAGTAGTCATTGAGGCACATGTGGATGAGATCAGTTGGTTTGTAAACTATATTACTGCTGAAGGTTTACTTTATTTAAAAAGAAATGGTGGGGTGGATCACCAGATAGCACCCGGCCAGCGGGTCTTCATCCATGGGAAGAAAGGTCAGGTAAAAGCAGTCTTCGGGTGGCCTGCGATTCATACGAGGATTTCCAATACCGACAAGGAACCTGTTGCGAAGGTGGAAAACCTTTTTCTCGACTGCGGCGCCAGAAGTAAAAAAGAAATAGAAGATCTTGGTGTTCATGTGGGTGCGGTAGTTACCTACCAGGATGGATTTGATGAATTAGCCTATGACTATTTTATAGGGCGTGCATTTGATAACAGGATTGGCGGTTTTATGATCGCTGAAGTGGCCCGCCTTGTAAAAGAAAATAAAAAGAAACTCCCTTTTGGACTGTATGTAGTCAACGCCGTGCAGGAAGAGATCGGACTCCGGGGTGCAGAAATGATCGCCCGTCGCATCAAACCGGATATCGCCATCATTACCGACGTTACACACGACACGTCCACACCCATGATCAACAAGATGATCGAGGGAGATACGAGTTGTGGCAAAGGCCCTTCATTGTCTTACGGGCCAGCGGTTCATAATAAACTACTGCAATTAGTAGAAAATGTAGCTTCCAAAAACAAAATACCGGTGCAGATGAGGGCTGTGTCCAGAAGTACTGGCACCGATACGGATTCTTTTGCTTATGCGAATGACGGTTGCCCTTCCGTGCTGATCTCTATCCCGCTTAGGTATATGCATACCACGGTGGAAATGCTTCACCGAAATGATATTGAGCAAACGATCAGGCTGATGTATGAAACGTTAATGACACTCTCGCCGCAAACCAAACTGAGTTATTTTTAATGCCCCAGTTGCTACTGTATATTGATCCGGGCAGTGGAAGTTATTTGATACAGGTCATCATTGCCGCAGTATTAGGGGTGGTATTTTTCTTTAAAAACATAGGTTTATTTATTAAAAACATCTGGCTCACCATAAAATCCTATTTTACCAGAACTGGAAATAAATAACAGGTTACACTGCCTATGCAGCCCATTGCCCAACAGCTTCCTTCTTCCTACCGAGATCCCTCGGGATTTATGTTTGAACATCAAGGAATTCTCTACCGGCAGGTCAACGCTATATTCAAAGAGCATTTCGATCATTTTACGGGTAGCGGTTGCTATGAACACTTCATCCAAAACGGTTGGCTGGTGGCGCACATCGAAGAGGGTGATTTGATTTTCAAGAACACCACAACCTATAAAACCTTACGGCCGGAAGTCATTCCCTTCATTTCCTATCCTTACGAATGGAGTTTTGATATGCTTCGGGATGCGGCCCTGCACACTTTGAAACTGTTGAAGGAAGGGCTTTCCTATGAGGTCATGCTGAAAGACGCATCACCCTACAACATTCAATGGCGAAATGGAAAACCGATATTTATCGATACCCTTTCATTTGAAAAATACCAACCCGTTCATTGGATAGCTTACAGGCAATTCTGTGAATGTTTCCTGGCTCCTTTATTACTGATGCATTATACAGGGCAGCCCTTGCAATCATTACTCCTTTTTTACCCAGACGGTATTCCTTTGTCTGTGGCCGCTGGCATGCTGCCTGCAAGAAGCCACTTCTCTGTCGCGGTGAATCTGCACCTTCACCTTCATGCAGCTTTATCAAAAAAACCAAGCAAAGAAAACCGGCAGACGCCTGCTTTTCCCCGAAAGAAGCTGGAACAACTTGTCACTAGTTTGGAATCACTGCTTTTATCTCTCAGCTGGAAAACCAAGACTTCTACCTGGGAAAACTATTATGCCGAAGCGCTTCAAAGAAATGACTATGTGCACACCAAGAAACAAATAGTAACCAACTGGATTCAGGAATTGCCACATGTATCAACTGCTGTTGACCTTGGGGCCAATGAAGGGGAATTTTCCCTGCTGGCAGCGACAAATGGCATGCACACTCTTGCCACTGATACGGATCATGCCTCCATTAATAAATTGTACCTCAAAATAAAAAAAGAAGGTATTTCCAATGTACTACCTCTGATCATAGATGTGACGCATCCTTCACCGGCGATCGGGTTCAACAACCAGGAAAGAGAAGCATTCGTCACCAGAGCAAGGTCCGAACTGGGACTGGTGCTCGCGCTCCTGCACCACTTATGTATCGGAAAAAATCTTCCATTTGAAAAAGTGGCGCAGTTCTTAGGCCAGCTGTTCACTTACCTGATCATAGAATTTATTCCAAAAGAAGACGTAAAGGTGCAACTGATGCTGAACCATAAAAAAGATATTTATGCATGGTATACAAGGGAAAATTTTTTGAAAGTATTTTCTTCCCGTTTCAGGATCCTTAAGGAAAAGGAATTGGGTTCCTCTAAAAGAATCCTCTACTTAATGCAGCCATATGACTGAAAAAGAAATGAGATTTCCTTTACTGAAGGAGTATTATATTTTACTACTACCTATCTTTTTTATACTCCATGGTTACAAGGAAAATTATCCACTCATTCAGTCTGAAGATGCGCTCCTTTTATTACTGATGTACCTGATGACATGTGTGGGATTGCTGGTGATCTTTTATATGATATTAAAATCTTGGCGTAAATCTTCTATACTGGTTTTCATTTTGTTGAGTTTTCATTTTTTTTTCGGCAGCGCCCATGATGCAATGCAATCCTGGATGGGACATTCTGCTTTGATGAAATATTCATGGATTCTTCCTCTGTCGGTTTTATTCTTCACGGCGTTATTTATTTACCTCAAAAGAACACACCGCAATTTTTACCATTTCCGGCAATACCTCCTTTTTCTTTTATTAGTGCTGGTACTTCTGGATGCTGGCCTTTTGGCTGTAAAAATGATGAACGTGATCAAGGTAAGCCGGGCATTACCTCTTGGATTCACTCCTTGCGACACCTGCTCCAAACCGGACATTTATCTGATTGTAGCAGATGGATATGCCGGTCACACAGAGCTCCGGGACCTCTTTCAATTTGACAATACTCCATTTGAAAATCAATTGAGGAGCCGCGGATTTCAGGTGATCGAAAACACCACCAGTAATTACAACTACACCCCTTTTTCCATCGCCTCTATGCTGTCTATGAATTACCTGGCAGGTGTGGAAGGAAAAAATAAAAGTAAATCCGACCGACAGGTGTGCTATCGCCTCATCAATAAAAATGGAACACTCGATTACCTGCAATTGCTGGATTATCAGATCAGGAATTTGTCTGTCTTTCAGTTAAATGAAGCATTACCCGTGGTACACTCTTCATTTTTTCTGACCGGTAAGGACCGCCTTACGGCCCAAACATTTCTTGCACGTGTGAACAGGGACATCCGGTTCAATCTGATAACAAAATTGGGATTCAAATCAGAAATAAAGCAGATGGCCAGAACCGAATGGACAGGCATTCAGACCTTGTTGCAAAAGACAAAAGCGGAAGCAGACCGTTCTGCACCCCATCCGAGATTTATCTATACCCACCTGATGATGCCGCACTATCCCTATTTCTTTGACCGGCAAGGAAATCCTAATCCATTGGAAGAACAAACCAATGAATATTTTTTTAAGAAGGATAAATACCTGGGATATCTTCAATATTCGAATCAAAAATTTCTAGATCTGATAGATTATATTTTTATGCATTCCCGGCAGGTGCCGGTTATTGTGTTGATGAGTGACCATGGGTTCCGGGAATTCGCCAATGATTCACCTGACCATCGATATCATTTTATGAACCTTGATGCCATTTACCTCCCCCAAAAAAATTACACTGGTTTTTATAAGGGAATGAGTATGGTCAATCAGTTCCGGGTATTGTTGAATACTTTGTTCAGTCAGAAATTGCCCTTATTAAAGGATGCTACCCAATACTTTGAAGAAGAATGAAATGAAAAATATTTTTGATAAACAGGTAGATAAATTTCTTTCCATTATATTCAATAACTGATGCTCCATACGCAAAATATCATAGTGCTTGCCCCCCATACGGACGATGGTGAACTGGGTTGTGGTGCTTCCATAGCCAAATACATTGCCGAAGGCAAGCAAGTCACCTACATCGCTTTCTCTACCTGTTCGCAGGCATTGCCAAAAAATTTACCCGGAGATATTCTTGAAACAGAATGCCGGGCTGCGACAAAGGCGCTGGGAATTGAACAAGTCCATTTTTTTAATTTTGAAGTCCGCAGGTTGCTTTTTCACCGGCAGGAAATCCTGGATGAACTCCTGGTGATCAATCAGCAAATCCAACCACAAACTGTTTTTTTACCGGCAGAAAACGACATTCACCAGGACCACCAGGTGATTTATGCGGAAGGCATGAGGGCATTTAAAAATTGTAATGTGCTGGGGTATGAATTGCCCTGGAACAATTTCCGGTTCCAACCTAATTTTTTTGAAAAGATTTCAGGTGACCAGTTAAGAACCAAACAAAATGCGCTCCACGAATACCATTCACAGGCTCATAAGAAATACATGCAGGATGATTTTATCCGATCACTGGCACAGGTGCGTGGTATTCAGGCCAACAGCAATCTTGCTGAAGCTTTTGAAATTTACCGGATGATCCACTAAAGTTTTCCAGGTGAGAAAAATTGACTGAGCTGCAAGGTGATGCCGATCTGGTTGAAAGAAATATTTCTCTGGTAGGAAGACCTGGCGTACAATACCTGAAGTTTCTGTAGTTTAATACGGAGGCCCGCGGAGAATCCAATCAATCCTTTTCCTGTTTCGCCCTCATTTAGTTCTGTTCGCCTCAACTGATTATAGCCAATCGTGCCTTCCAGGTAACTACCCGCATAAATATGCACTGCCGCCACCAGGTGATTAATCAGCTTACTGATAAATTGATGCTGTACAGAATAATTATTTTGATTATTGAAGGTGGTGTCATTATACAGTATATCAAACCGGTGCACATGTTGCGCGGTTACAGAAAAACCGAATGGTGCTTTGGAAAGTCTTTTAGTAACACCAAGTTGAAAATCAAATGGGAGGTCTTCTCTTTCACCCGCATAAGTGCTTATCTGGAATCCCATATTCCGCATTAACACCGACGCACTGAAAAGATGCTCTTCGTCATGATACAGTATACCCGCATCTACTGCCAGCGAAGTGGAAGTGAATTGCTGGTAACCTGAATGGATCA
>JANLYU010000053.1:0-2751 GCA_031365785.1 Flavisolibacter sp.
GATGCTATCGGAAAAAGTCCATAGATCCGCCTCCATAAAATTCATTTTTTGAAATCCTGCCACCTTGAGTATTTTTTTTGAAAGCGCGCTTTTTGTGGTGGCCATCCTGTCGTTCTGTTCCACTTTATTACGAAGGTTTTCCATCTCTTTTGTATGATGGATATCCCAGGCTGGTGAGGTCTTACCCAATCGTTTGATAATATGATAACCGTATGTGGTAAGGAATGGCTTGCTGATAGCGCCGTTTGCAGGAAGTGAAAAGGCCCTGTTTTCAAATTCTGGATCATATTGACCCACACCAAATTCCTGCATTTGTCCGTTCGCCGCTGCGGAAAGCACCTCATTACTAAATGAAGTAGCCAGTTTACCAAAGTCATCACCTTTCAAAAGCCTGCTGTAAAGTGAGTCCGCGAGCGCTTTCATCTGAAGGCGGGTGGTAGCATCTGAATCCGGTGGAAAAGCCAAAAGTATCTGAGCCAGCCTGATTCTTCCGGGATCGGTACGCTCACCCATGTTTTTGAGCAAATGATAACCAGCCCTTGATGTATATACTGCTGACACCTGGCCCGGCTTCGTGGAATAGGCAAGATTTTCAAGCGGATAAGGCAATGTAAAGACAGTGATCCACTGAAGGTCGCCCCCATTAACCCTGGCAGAAGGATCATCAGAATATTGTCGAGCCACCTGATCAAAAGGCATTTTCTTCTGCAGCATTGAAGTGATCAAATCCAATTTTTTCCTAGCCGCCAGGGTATCCGTTAATCCCTGCCGGGTGAAGCTGATAAAAATATGGGCGAGGTGAATGTTCTTTTTAGATCGTATCAAGGCTTCCGAAACCAGTTGTTTGACTCCTTCCTTGTCATTAAGATACGTGGGAAGGATCTGTTGCCGCAGGTTGTCGAGGTCAGACTTTATCTGGGGTAAGGTATCCAGTCCCTCTTGTTTTGCTTCCCTGATTTTCAGCCTGGAAGCAATATAGAGATCGAGGTAGTCACGAAATGCTGTTTCCGTTTTTGCACCGGTATTGTTTTTATGATACGCATTCAGGAATTCTTTCACGGAAACAGAATCATTTCCAATTTGAAAAATCGTTTGTGCAGAAAGAGAAAAAGAAAGCAGCAGAAAAAAAACAGCGGACAGGTGTTTCATGCTATTGGGTTTTGACGCGATGTGCCAGAATTTCATCTATCTGTTCCAGGGTTACTTTTTTGGCAATGATGCGTTTATCCTTATCAAGGAGATACAAAGTAGGAAAACTTTGTACATCATACAACTGGGCATAGCTGGGAATTCCGGCGCTGATCCTTGAAGCATCGTCTTCCTTTGAATAATAGACATGTGTCCATGCGTAGAGATGGTGGTCGTGAATGAAATTCATCCAGTCTGATTTCTTTCCATCGGTTTCTCTGGCCAACCCGAATATTTTCATTCCGTTTGCCTTCCATTTTTTTTGATAGGCGCTGTCGAGCTTGGGCATTAATTCCTTGCAATGACTGCAGGTAGGATCCCAAATCGCTACGAGTACATAGGGTGCGCTCAGCGAATAGAGGTTTGTTTTTTTACCGGCAGTATCCGGCAGTTCAATATCAGAAGCAGGAGTTCCCATGATGTTGGCCATCAAACTGTAGGCCCTGTCTGTGATCATTTTTTTACCTTTTTCCGTAAGCCAGGTGTATTCTTTATTGGAGAAATACTTTTCAAACAGGTGTACAAACACTGCATCCTCCCACATATATTTCTGGTTCAGGTATCGGTTCACAAACTTGAGGAGCAGGAACTTTTGCATTTCATCGCTCGCGCTTGCAAAACCAAGCATATAATCCAGTTCCCTGATCACTGAGTCGGCTGATGGATAGACCAACTGGTCAAAGTACTTATCTATTTTAGCTTCAAAGAAGGGGGTGCGGGCCATTCTTTCATCATAAAAACTCACCCCATCCCAATAATGATTTTTGAAATAATGATAGGCAAACAGGGAATCTTTTTTTGAGGAAGGATCATTTTTTGGCACGTCGGGTTCTTTCATTGCCCTCAGAAGGGCGGATAATAAACCTGAAGGCTCTTTGGTCATGATGTCGTTCCGGTATTTCCGTATTCGGGAATTGATGGCTTCTATCTGGGTAGTGATTTTCAAGGAATCCGTTTTGCTCACTTTGCTCCTCAGTTGCAGTAAGGAATCCATAGACCTGCCACTGGTATTCATAAACTGCTGGTAAGCTTTAAAATTGCGGTTCTCGGGACTATTGGTAAATGTAACCGCGCTGATATTAGCGGTATCAGCAACTACTGCAAACTTTTGGTTTTGATCTATCAGGATTTCAAAATTGTGAGCACGGTCGGGGTAGCCGATCAGGTAAATGCCGCCACTTAGTTTTTTGCTTCCTTTCAGGGTTCCTTCACTTTTATTATTGAGCAGCACCGAATCGATGATAGGGAGCTGCTTTCCATAATAATGACCCAGGTAAATGTACTGGTTCCGGAAAGGTTTCAGCGTTACTTTGATTTCATATCCACCTTGTGCAAAACAACAAATGGTCAGGAAGGACAGCAGTAGTGTGGTTAAATATTTCATAAGTATACAATGGGTAAATGTATAAATAAGAAGGTTAAAGAGTTGCAAATAGTAAGAAAAGAATTGACCCTTTGTTAGTCATCCCTACTTTGTTTGTCGTCCCGACCTTTTGTTTGTCGTACTTTTTATTGTTTGTCATACTTTTTATTGTTTATTGTTTGTCATACTTTTTATTGTTT
>JANLYU010000069.1:0-17268 GCA_031365785.1 Flavisolibacter sp.
ACCGAGGGCCGAATTGATTGTTTTAGAAACACCCATCTGGTAATGGTGGATATCATTGTATACGGTAATGATGAAATAAAATGAAGCAAAAAAAATAAAGATCCATGGAATCCATGGATAGTATTGTAATTGGTAAGGCCGATCCGCTAAGGGCATTTTTTTTCTAAGTATAATGATGCCATAAGCTCCAAAACCATAGAACAGCCAGCTGACAAAAACAAAAAGGTCAGCCAGCATATCAAAAGATCCGGTAATGATAAACAGACACGCTATACCACACTGTAGCCACAATGCTCCGTAGGGTGTATGATACTTTGCGTCAATGGCTCCACCCCAAGGAAAAAAAAGATGATTCTTGGCCATTGCGAAAGTGATTCGGGCACAGGGGAGAATATTTCCATTCGCAGCGCCAGCAGCGGATAAGATGACCAGAAGAGCGATGATGGAAGCTGCTCCATTTCCTACTGCTTTTGAAAGTGCATCAGTAGCCACCAGTGGTGAATTTTTCATCTCATCAATCGGCAACATATATAAATAAGCCATGGTGGTGAGTAAGTATAATGAAATGCAGATCGCCAGACCTCCTATCATTCCACGGGGAATATTTTTTTGCGGTGCCTTAATTTCACCAGCTACAAAGCCAAGATTATTCCATCCATCATATGCCGCTAAAGCTCCTGAAGTTGCCGCTATGATACCGGTGAGTATGGACCATAAAGAATACTTCATCTGTGCACCGTTTGCTGAAAAATTGCTCACAGATCCTTTACCCAGAAAAAATATACAGGATAGAAGGAATAACAGGGCTGCTATTTTGAGTACTGTTAAAATTATTTGGAGGTTACCACCTGTGGAAATGGACCTGTGATTAACTGCTGTAAGTACCACCACCAATATCATGGCTGCCCCTTTCAAACCCGCATGTTGTATTGGATAGAAATCACCGATCAGAGGCAGATGAATAACAACAGCGTTTTCAAAGAAGGTTGAAAAATGTGGAAATAAAATAAAATAACCTGTGTATTGCGCTGCGATAAAGCAAATGGCTCCTATGGCTGCCGTATTGATGACAATCATAGATGCCCATCCATATAAGAAAGCAAAAAACTCTCCGTACATTAACCTGAACCATGCATATTGTCCTCCTGTAATGGGTAACATGGTACCGATTTCTGCATTGATCATTCCACCAAAAATTGAAATCACGCCTGCCACCAACCAAATCAATAATAATAATAATGGGGAACCCATCTGACCGGCCATGGTGGCTGGCTTCATAAAGATGCTGGTCCCGATAACAGACCCTGCTACTATGGAAAGGCAGGCCCATACGCCAAGTTTTCTTTCAAGTTGAAGGTGCTGCATTCATTTAAAAATACGGAGCGTCTAGTTATGTATGGTGAAAAGACCCATATTTATCCATTGATTTATTTTTAGAAACATCATTCTTGGATAATAGTTATTCAATAACTTCTATCCTCCTCTTTCGGTTTCAATTGAAATTAAAAAGACCTCCTTATAGCTGAGTCTTAAAATATTTATAGACTGGTTTCAACTGTAGGCGTCTCAGGATAGCTAATCAAAATGCCAAGATCCCATTATAATCCGATCTTAAAACTTAAGTACGGCTTAAACTGAATCCGCTTCAGGCGGACATTATCCGGCATGGCGAACATTTTTTTTCGGAAAGATTTACAGGTAGAAGAAGGATTGTGATGGTTGCTCCTTTAACAAGGTATGTAGGCTTCCAACCGTATCATTTTTTGGAAATGATTATTCAGCTTTTCACGACAAATGTCATTTCCAGGAACATACAGTTAAGTTTTGAATGGAAGGAATGAATTGAAAAAGCGGAGGAGGTCCAATAATGAGATGGGAACACGAAGGCCCTACTGGCTCAAGGCCATCATTAAAAAAATGGTGAACAATGGTTATAAGATAAGAAAGGGATTGTCTTCACCAAATTCTCCTTTGATTTTTCTACCTGTTAATTTGCTTTTCAGCCACCTAAGCATTTTGATGATCATAACCGATGGTTTTTTTACCGATATGAATAATTTCAAAGGGGGGATTCTGGACAAGAATAAAGCCAATGATTCGTTATCTTAGGAAACAGTGTAGGTACCATTAAGTTAGTATATTAATGTGATAATCATTAAGTATTTTTTTCACATTTAGTGAGGGAATTTCCACACTGATTTTAATTAAAATACATTTTGGGCGAACCCTGCCATAAACAACCCAATCTTCTACATTTAATTTCCTATAATTTTTTAAGTGGATAAAAGCATAAACATCTCTCCCCTCCAGGGATCACGAAAAGGAAATGGCATAAAAGAGCCCCATCTGGGTAGATGAGGCTCTTTGATTTTTTGTTTGAAGAATCAAATAATGAGCGATTAATAATCCATACCACCCATGCCACCAGGCATTCCTGCAGGTGCAGCGGAAGCCTTAGGTTCAGGTTTATCTGCTACCACGCATTCTGTAGTCAGCAACATTCCAGCTATGGAAGCTGCATTTTCAAGTGCAATACGAGTAACTTTAGTAGGATCTATGACTCCGGCAGCAATCAGGTTTTCATATTGCTCAGTCCGGGCATTGAAACCGTAATCACCTTTTCCTTCTTTCACTTTATTGACTACTACGCTTCCTTCAATTCCGCAATTCTCTACAATCTGACGAAGTGGCTCTTCCAGAGAGCGGCGAACGATCTGAACGCCGGTTGCTTCATCGCTGTTCAGGGTATCAACATTTCCCAATGATTCAATAGCTCTTACATAAGCCACTCCACCGCCTGGAACAATTCCTTCTTCTACCGCAGCCCTTGTTGCATGTAATGCATCATCCACACGGTCTTTCTTCTCTTTCATTTCTACTTCCGTGGCAGCTCCCACATTCAATACCGCTACACCACCACTTAATTTGGCAAGGCGCTCCTGCAATTTTTCGCGGTCATAATCTGATGTGGTATTCTCGATCTGAGATTTGATCTGGTTGATTCTGGCAGTAATGCCATCTTTTTCACCCTTTCCACCAACAACAGTGGTATTATCCTTGTCGATCACCACTCTTTCAGCACGTCCCAGGTAAGTAAGGTCAGCATTCTCCAGTTTATAACCCTGCTCTTCTGAAATGACGATTCCTTTGGTGAGGATAGCGATATCCTGGAGCATTTCTTTTCTTCTGTCGCCAAAGCCTGGTGCTTTAACAGCAGCTACTTTCAGAGTTCCGCGCAATTTATTAACGACCAGGGTTGCCAATGCTTCACCTTCAAGGTCTTCAGAAATGATCAGCAATGGGGCGCCTTGTTGTGCCACTTTTTCCAAAATATGGAGAATATCCTTCATGCTGCTGATTTTCTTATCGTAAATCAGAATGTAAGGATTTTCCATTTCAGCTTCCATCTTTTCGCTATTGGTAACGAAGTAGGGAGAAATGTAACCACGGTCGAATTGCATACCTTCCACTACGTCTACAGTAGTTTCAATTCCCTTAGCTTCTTCTATTGTAATAACTCCATCCTTGGAAACCTTTTCCATAGCCTGGGCGATCAGTTTACCAATTTCACTGTCATTATTGGCAGAAATAGTAGCTACCTGTTCAATTTTTTTATTGTCATTACCCACAGTTTGTGACTGGGAACGAAGATTTTCCACCACTGCCTTCACTGCTTTCTCTATTCCGCGCTTCAGGTCCATGGGATTGGCACCTGCAGCCACGTTCTTTAAACCTTCAGTAATAATAGATTGGGCCAGCACAGTTGCTGTGGTGGTTCCATCTCCAGCAACATCTGCAGTTTTACTGGCAACTTCCTTGATTAACTGAGCACCCATATTCTCTATAGCGTCTTCCAGTTCAATTTCTTTAGCTACCGTTACCCCATCTTTGGTAACAATAGGTGCCCCAAATTTTTTCTCGATCACTACATTACGGCCTTTGGGTCCTAATGTTACTTTCACTGCGTTGGCCAGTACGTCAACGCCTTTCTTCATTTTATTTCGGGCATCAGTTTCGAAAAACAGTTGTTTAGCCATAACTATGTTTGTTTTTAATTTTTACTAAATTTCTAATATATCTTCTCTGGCGATTGTCCGGCAATTGCTCTGGCCAGACCCGCTTACACTATAGCCAGGATATCACTCTCCCTCATTATCAGGAAGTCATCACCTTCAATTGCAATTTCAGTTCCGGCGTATTTACCATATAAAACGGTATCACCTTCTTTAACAGTAACCGGTTCGTCTTTTTTGCCGGGTCCGGCAGCAATAACAGTTCCTCGCTGAGGCTTTTCCTTTGCCGTGTCAGGAATAATGATTCCACCAGCCGTTTTTTCTTCAGCAGCTGCGGGTCTTACGATAACTCTGTCGTGTAGAGGGGTAACACTTACTTTGTTAGCCATACTTTATGATTTTTGTTTTAATGAAAGATGTTCTATGAATCCCACTAACCTTTAATTTTAATCAGTGGGTGAGGTCTGCAAAGGTAGGCTAATTGCGTGCCATCAGATCAGAAACGGTAAAAATTGCAGTTTTAATGGCTGTAAACCACTGGTTCATAAATTTGATGAACATTTTGTCACCATGTTAGTGGAGTTCTAACAAATTTGTCATGTTTAGAAATTTTCAGGGTAGGCTGGTGTGCTTCGTTACTTCCGTTGAGCTTTCTTTCAATTATTTTAAGTTTTCTTCCCCCTGCCAACCGCATTGCGGATATTTGTAGCCAGCTGAGCTACTTATAAACATGAAAATTTTATTTTCGGGCCTTTTATTTTGGATTCATTTATCCGTCAGCGGTCAAATTATTTGCACTGCACCCGGACAAAACCCTCAAACTGCATTTCCTGTTTGTGGTACCAGCACCTTTACCCAAACCAGTGTTCCTTTGTGTGGGGGCAAACCAGTTCCCTCTCCTACCTGTAATAGTTATCCTCTTACCGATATCAATCCTTTCTGGTACAAATTTACCTGCTATCAACCCGGAACCCTTGGTTTCAATATCACCCCCAATACCAATTCTGAAGACTATGACTGGCAGCTATTTGATATTACCAACCATCTTCCAACTGAGGTGTACAACAATGTAAGTTTGTCAATTGCTTCCAACTGGAGCGGAGAAGGTGGTCAAACAGGAGCTTCATCAGCTGGCTCTCAATATTTTGTTTGCGAAGGAGCTGGAAAACCGCTTTGGAGCAAAATGCCAGCATTGATACAGGCGCATGAATACCTCCTCCTTGTATCCCACTTTACCCAAACCCAAAGTGGCTATAGCATTAATTTTAGTGGAGGAACAGCCATTATAACAGATTCCATATCTCCCCAACTGTTTCAGGCAAAGGCTTCTTGTAGTGGTGACATCATCCACGTAAAATTAAATAAAAAAGTTAAGTGTAATAGTCTAACTCCAACGGGTTCAGAATTTTACATACTTCCTGGTAATTTGCAAATTTTAAAAGCTACGGCTGTTGGTTGTGCCACCGGGTTTGATACAGACTCTATCGATCTCCAGATGACATCTTTGCTGCCTGGTACCTATTCGCTTGTAAGCAGGCCGGGAAGCGATGGTAATACCTTGCTGGATTATTGTGACCAACCCATTGCTGTCAATGATAAGGTTAATTTTGAAATATATCCTCTGGTTCCAACCCCAATGGATAGCCTTGCTCCGGTAACATGCAAGCCCAATCTCCTGAGGCTGGTATTTAGAAAACCTATTCTATGTTCCAGTATTGCTGCCAATGGAAGTGATTTTCAGGTAACCGGAAGCTACCAGGTAGCTATTGCCACCGCTAATGGAGGTTGCTCCGGTTCGGCAATTAGTACCAATGAAATCTTTGTAAGTCTGACCCAACCCATTTTTAAAAAGGGTACTTTCAACATCACCCTTAATAAAGGTACAGACGGAAATACGCTCCTTGATGAATGCGGAAAGGAAACGCCTGCCGGTTCATTTTTGGTATTTTCCGCAATGGATACTGTAAATGCTGATTTTACTTTCAAAAAAAGTTATGGCTGTACAGAAGATACGGTCTATTTTCTTCATCCCGGAGGAAACGGTGTCAATAAATGGTTTTGGACACTGGATGAAAACAAAACCAGCCTCCAGCAAAGTCCTATCGTTCAATACCAGATTTTTAACAACAAAAAGGTTCAATTAATAGTGAGTAATGGAACGTGTGCTGATACTACCAACCAGTTAATTAGACTTGATAATTTTTTAAAAGCCGATTTTACAGGTTTTGAGGATGTTTGTCCCAAAGAACCTACTGTATTCACTTCAACAGCTCAAGGCATCGGGATAAAACATATCTGGGATTTTGGAGATGGCAACACTTCGTTTCTACCATCCCCTTCACATACGTATGCAGCTCCAACAAGTACCCTACCCAGGGTGGTTACCTATAGCGTTACTGATAGCTTTGGCTGTACGAGTAAAACTCAGAAGACGATTAAAGTTTACAGCAGTTGTTATCTGGCGGTGCCTTCTGGATTCACGCCCAACCATGATGGACTGAATGATTATTTTGGACCTTTAAATGCCATCAAAGCCGAACAACTTGACTTCAGGGTTTTTAACCGGTGGGGACAATTACTTTACCATACTAATAACTGGAAGCAGGGCTGGGATGGGAATTATAAAGGAAGGCCGCAAAACACAGATGTATATGTTTGGATTCTGACTTATGTAGAGAGATCCTCAGGGAAGCAACGCATCATGAAGGGTACTGTTGGTTTAATCCGTTGATGATGGACCTCGCTGCTAAAATGTTGGGTTTCCATTTCCTTATCTGCCTATCTTCGACCGCTCAAATAGTTCATTCAAATGATCAGCAGAAGGAATATCAGGGTGAAAGTGATGCAAACGATGTATACGTTGAATACGCAGCAAAAGGAGTTGAATCCTGAAGAAGCGGTTCAACTCCTGCAAAAACATTTTGAACAATCCAAAGAATTATTGATTTACCTCACTCATTTTCTTACTGAAGTATCCGGCTATGCAGAGAAAGATGCTCATGTAAGAAGCGGAAAACATTTACCCTCCAAGGAAGACCTGAATGTGAATATAAAGATTGCTGGTAATGAAGTCTTGTGGAAGATCAAGGAAGATCCGGCATTCAGGGAAGAACGCGCCAAATTGAAAACGGAATACAGAATAGATAAAGAACTGGTAAAAAAAATTTACCAGCACGCCGTGAGTGGCCCCGAATACAATTTATACCTGCAGACAGAACAAAGAAATCACAAAGCAGAAAGGGACATCATGGAAAATATTCTGACGGAACACATGTTGAACAATGATGTGTTTATCAGCCATATTGAAGAAAATTTTATGAACTGGGATGATGATGCGGATATGGTAATCCAGGTCCTCAGGAATATTTTGCATAAACCATCTTCTGCAGATTTTAGTGAAGTGTTAAGTAAAGACAAATGGGAATTTGCCAAAACACTTCTGGCAACTGTTATAGACAAAAAAGAACAACTAGAAAATTATATTGTTCCTAAATTAAAGAATTGGGATGCAGAGCGTATTGCTGCACTTGACATGATCATTATGCAGTTGGGCATGGCTGAATTACTGTACTTTGAAACCATCCCTCCCAAGGTAACGATCAACGAATATATTGATATAGCCAAAGAATACAGTACCCCCCAAAGCGGGCAGTTTGTAAACGGCATACTGGATAATATTCATAAGGAACTGGTGCAACAGGGTAAATTACACAAAACTGATTTTAAAAAAGCGTGATGAACGATTTCATTTACATTTGCAACTGCTAAAAAAATATATGAAACACTTTTTTTTCATTCTTTTTTCTGGTATGATAGTAGGCTGTTCCTCCTCTGATAATACCAGTTCTGCAGACAAGGAAAAAGCGATCAAGGATTCAGCCAACTATACCACTATTGAGTGGCTGGATTCCACTACGCAACAGATTGGAAAAGTGAACCAGGGTCAGGTGGTGGAAATTTCTTGGCATTTTAAAAATTCAGGGGCTAAGCCGCTGGTCATCGCTAACGTTCGTCCTGGATGCGGTTGTACAGGTGCAGAAGGGCCCAATGAACCCATTGCTCCAGGTAAGGAAAGTGTGATAAAAGCTAAATTCAATACTGAAAATTATCCTGGAACACAGCACAAGCAGGTATTTGTAAGGGCTAATAATTCCAATAGAAACAATGGAGCAGAAGACGCCCTGCAATTTGAAGTAGAAGTGGTACCAAAAGCTAAACAATAAATCAAACACACATATGTACTTATTACAGGCTCAACCTGGCGGCATAGGCATCACTCCAATATTTTTTGGACTTATGATCCTGGTCTTCTGGCTTTTTTTTATCCGGCCGCAGGCCAAGAAACAAAAGCAACAAAAAACTTTTCTTGAAAATTTGCAAAAAGGTGAAAAAGTAGTGACGATCGCAGGCATCCATGGTGTGGTGAATAAAGTAAATGAAGATGGCACCCTGAGTCTGGAAATTAATCCGGGCAGTTATCTAAAAATTGAAAAATCTGCCATCTCTCTTGAATGGACCACGCAGCTCAACAAACCAGCTGTGATAAGCGAAAAAAAATAAAACAGGGACGGCAGCAGGTTGAATTAAAGACATATAAGGAATCCATGACTGCATCACCTAAATCAAAAGATGTGCTCAAGGTGGGCCTAACAGGCGGGATCGGGTCAGGTAAAACCACAGTGGCTCACTTGTTTGAGTTGCTTCAAGTGCCCGTTTATTTTGCCGATGATGCATCCAAAAGTTTGTATCATTCTGATCTCAGGCTGATGGAACAAATCAAAACCCTATTCGGAGAAAATATCTATTCACCAGACGGCCTGCTTAACCGTTCCATGCTTGCCTCCATTGTTTTTAACGACCCATTAAAACTGGATATGCTGAATGAGCTGGTTCATCCTTTAACCATTCAGGATGCACAGCGATGGATGGAGAAACAAACTGCACCTTACGTCATTAAAGAGGCGGCCCTGCTTTTTGAAAGCGGCTCGGCTAAAGGACTTGACTTGATTATTGGAATATCTGCACCTTTGCCATTAAGGATACAAAGAGTGATGGAACGGGACGGGCTCAATGAACAGGAAGTATTATCAAGAGCCAACAGGCAGATGAACGAAAATATTAAAATGCGTCTCTGTGATTTTATCATTTACAATAATGAAATGGAATTGGTGATACCGCAGGTAGAAACAATTCACAAAAGACTGTTGGTATGGCCAGGTACAACCACCCTGTTTAATTTCGAAGCTTGAATAAAAAAAATGCCCTCCAAGAGGGCATTGATATATAAGATGAATGATGTTACTCGCGGGGAGGTTCAGCAGCACAAGTAATTCCCATTATATTGGCGATATAGCAACCTGTATATCTTCCGCTTTTAAATACAGCAGGAGAAAATCCAGCAGCAAAGTACCTGTTTACAATCAGTTTGTAATAAGTTGGTGCGACATCGTTCAGGCCGAAATTAAATTTCATAACGGGTTGTGTATAACAGGTCTGGCTAGGGTCAACTGCCAGGGTTGCAGCCAAAGTATGCCATGTCATACCATCAGTACTGTAAGCGGCTCCTACAATATCAGACTGGGTAACGCACGAACCAAGAATTAATGACCAATGGCTTAAGTCTTGCAAGGTGGTACCATCCCTGCCACTACCTGGATAAGGGTTGGTGACTCGCCATATCCACTCATAAGTATTTCCTACCTGTGTGGTGGACATTAAATCCACATCATAAAAAATGTCTGTTTTGATTTTTTGTGGCTTGTGGTCAAAAGATGACGCCAGAATAAACGAAAGGCAGATAATTAAAGTTTTCATAAGATTAAATTTAGTTTTCGCAATTGTTCTACACAAAGCTAGTATGGAATAAAGGGAGCGTCAATAGTAATACTACTGAGCAAGTCTCTGATAAATACTGACTAAGCATTATTCTTAGTAAATGCTTATTTACTAGGTAAGTTTTGCTAATGTTTTTTGGATCCGTTCAAATCCCATTACAATTTTTTCCATACTGTTGGCAAAAGAAATGCGGATGCACCGGTCATCTCCAAAGGCTGATCCGGTAACTGTACTCACATGCCCTTTATTCAACAGATACATGCACAGGTCATCTGCATTGCTTATCGTTTCTTCACCATCGCTTTTTCCAAAATAATGATCCACGCAGGGAAATGCATAAAAAGCTCCATCGGGATCAGCGAACTCAAAGCCCTTGATTTTTTTCATCAGTTCCGCTACCTTTTCTTTCCTTCTTGTAAATTCTTTGACCATCAAATGAGTGGGTTCAAGCGTGGAGGTTAGCGCTACAATAGCGGTTCTTTGTGTAATGGCATTGGTGCCACTTGTAAATTGTCCCTGCAACTTTTCACAGGCTTTCACTACTTCAGCAGATGCCACCAGGTACCCCAGCCTCCAACCTGTCATGGCAAAACCCTTACTCAGGCCATTGATGATGACGGTTCTTTCTTTCATCCCATCAAACTGTGCTATACTCTGATGGTTACCTTTAAAATTAATATACTCATAAATCTCATCCGAGATCACCAACATTTGAGGATGTTTTAAAAAAACAGCTGCCAGTTGCTTCAGCTCGTCTCTTGTATATACCGCACCACTGGGGTTACAGGGAGAAGAAAAAATAAACATTTTTGTTTGGGGCGTGATGGCTGCTTCCAGTTCTTCAGGTGAGATCTTATAGCCTTGTTGCAAAGAAGTTTTCATGAGCTTCACCGTTCCTTGGGCTAATTGTACGAGTGCTGCATAAGTAACCCAGAAAGGTGTGGGAATAATGACTTCATCGCCCTGATCTACGACACTTAAAATGATATTGGCAAGGCTTTGCTTCGCCCCTGTGGAAACGACCACATTTTCTGGTTTATATTCCAGTTGGTTATCTCGTAATAATTTATGACAGACTGCTTCACGAAGGTCGAGGTAACCTGAAACCGGTGAATAATGACTCCAATTATCATCAATGGCCTGCTTTGCGGCTTCTTTGATATGTTCAGGCGTATCAAAATCCGGTTCTCCAAGACTGAGGTCCACAATATCGAATCCCTTTGCTTTTAATTCCCTTCCAAGACGGGCCATTTTTAATGTTTCAGGCTCGCTGAAGCGTTGTAGTAAAGATGATAATTCCATGCCATTATTAATGAGGGCCACAAATGTAGCAACTTCTATTTTTGGTAATCAATATTAAATTTGGAAAGATCCGGCAGGTATTTTTTCTTTCGGTTCAGTTCCAACTGGTAGATGACCTGCCCCAGATTTTTCAAAAAAGGAAAGCCTGTATTTTCATAATCGTACTGGTCATCATTAAATATTCCGTCACTGTTGCAATAGATATTGGCCGACAGGAAAAATTCAACTTTATTTTTAAAATCAACTACGTAAGCGATATCGGTCAGGAACCCGTAGGCATCTCCCTCTTTATTAAAAATCCGAATATTTGGAGAAAGATCTCCCTGGCCGCCATACAAAATCAGTTTGGAATACGCCCCGTTATAACTGGAATCATAGGATGGAAAAAAAGATTCACCAGGCTTCATAGACATATACCGGTAGAGGAAGTCATAATCATTTTTTTTGAGGAGAAATCTTTGCTGCTGAGGAACCGCTTCAGGAAAAATGACGCTTATTAAAATAGAATTGAGGTCAGACAGAAGCATCCTGTTTTTCATGGAGAAATTGAAAGGTTCATTAACCAACTCACCATTTTTGTAATATCCCTGGCCCAGAAAGTTTTTCCGGTTCTGGTAAACCAGGCTGCTGTTCACGAGTGGCTGTTGGAAAATGATCCTGTTTCCTGAACCATAAAAAGTAACAGGGTTGGTATGGCGGTTTTCCTCTTCGGTTAAACTGATATCCAGCCGGTGAATGACCTGGGCACTGTCGTACCCCATGCGGTGCAGGGTGTTATTGATATACTCCTGTCCGAGGAATTCATATAATTTATTGAACGCATGATTGTCACTTACCAAAAATATTTTGCGGATATACTGTGCAATGCTCGGACTTCCATCTGACGCGGAAGGATCATTATAAGCGGCTGTCTGACCGGAATAACCGGCATCTGTGACCATCGGGGTGTACTTATCCAGACCCGGCAGGTTGAGCTCATTGATCCGTTGAAGTGATAATAAAGAAACAGGCAATTTAACTGTAGAGGCAGGATAGAAATATTGATGCGGATTGAAATTGAATAAATGTGGTGTAAAAACTGGCCGGTTAGCGGCATCCCGGTCAATTTGGGTGTAAATGATTTTGATCTGCCACTTGGAATTATTCTGAAGCAAGCTGTCAAAATATTCAGGGTATTGGCCGAGCAGCGAGTCCATAAAATGATCTGATGGTAACCCTGTGGTGTCTTGTGCTTGATGGTTTGGTGGTGGGATAGGCCTGTTTATTTTTTGTGCCGCGCACGAAGTAAAGATCAATAGTGTCAGGAAAAGTAGGAAACGATTTTGCATATGTAAACAATAGCTGAGCGCCTTTCAACAGGCCTTTTGAGCCATTAATTTACTCAGAATTAAAGGCTGAAATTAAGGTGAAAAAACTATCTTTGCCCACTCTTAAAAAACCCTGTATGCAATTGAAAGGCTTGGTTCGCTTTTTTACGGTCTTATTAATCCTTGTATCCATCTATGCTTTATCATTTACCTGGGTAGTGAATGCCCATGAAAATAAAATGAAAGAGCGGGCCAGATCATTTGTGGCTCGCAACTATGCCACTGCTGACAGCGCCACCAAAGAACAAGCTTTCCAAACCCGGTACAAAAGACTATTGGATAGTACAAAAGATGAAACGGTGCATTACGGTCCCACTGGTGCCATTACTTATGAAAAGGCAAAAACGCAGGAACTTAACCTGGGGCTGGACCTGAAAGGGGGCATCAATGTAACGATGCAGGTGGAACTTTCGGGCCTCATTCGTGCGATGGCCAATAATTCCAATGATCCAAATTTCATTAAATCTTTGGAAAATGCAACAGCCAGAAAAGCCAACAGCAGTGCAGATTATATTGATCTTTTTATAGAAGAATATAAAAAATTAAATCCCACTGGAAGGCTGGCAGCACTTTTTTCCGCTACCAATGAAAGGATAAAAATTACAGATTCAGATGATAAGGTCCGTAAAGAAATCAGAACTGCGGCCTATGATGCTTTTGATAATACGTACAGGGTGCTCAGAACCCGTATTGACCAATTTGGTGTAGCCCAGCCGAATATCAATCCCGACAGAGAAAGGGACATTATCACAGTGGAATTACCAGGCATTCAGGACCCTGAGAGAGTTCGGAAATATCTTCAATCATCTGCCAATCTTCAGTTCTGGCCTGTATATAAAGACTGGGAACTGACATCCAGCCTGATAGGTGCCGAAAGGGATTATGATGCCTATGCAACAGGTAAGACTTCTGTTGATACCACTGTTTCTCCATCGGCTACTTCAGCTGATGTTGGACTCAAGAAAGATACCACCAGAAAAAAGGATTCAGCACTGGCTCAAAATAAAAAATCACTAACCGAATTTTTAAAAGCCCCTGCCGGTGGAGGTATCGCCACAGTAGCCATCCGTGATACCACAGTCGTAAGGCAGATCCTGAGTGCACCCATCATCAGAAGGAATTTTCCTGCTGGTGCCAAATTTGTTTTCGGAGTTCCGGCCCGGGATGAAAATAACAAACTCAGTAAGGTGTTACCATTGTATGTATTAAAAACCAATGGCAGCCTGAAAGCGCCGATCGAAGGCGATGTGATCACCTCCGCTTCACAGAATTATGATCAGGTGGGCAGCAAGCCTGTTGTTTCAATGGATATGAATTCCATCGGTTCAAGAGCATGGGAAGATCTCACTGATAAAAGCTATAAGGACACCATGCCCATTGCCATCACTCTTGATGATCTTGTATATTCTGCACCCATAGCACATAATGGAAAGATCTCCGGCGGCCGAACAGAGATATCAGGCAATTTCACTGTGGAGGAAGCACAGGATCTTGCCAATATTCTCAAAGCTGGTCGTTTACCAGCTCCAGCTAAAATTGTGCAGGAACAGGTGGTTGGACCTACCCTCGGAGCGGATGCCATTCATGGCGGAATACTGGCATTTGCTATTTCCTTTGTAGTGATTTTTCTGCTGATGCTGGTGTATTACAACACGGCTGGATGGATTGCCAATATTGCTTTGATATTAAACTTGTTGTTCACCATTGGAGTATTAACTGCGCTGGGCGCCACCTTAACAGCACCAGGAATAGCTGGTCTGGTACTTACCATTGGAATGGCGGTGGATACCAACGTTATTATTTATGAAAGGATCAAGGAAGAACTCACTAAGGGAAAAAGTTATATCGCGTCCGTTAATGAAGGCTACAAACGTTCCCTCCCACCAGTACTGGATGCCCACGTAACTACTCTTTTAACAGCCATCATCCTGTTTTCTTTCGGACTGGGCCCCGTGCGTGGTTTTGCCACTACGCAGATCATTGGTATCCTTCTTTCTTTATTCTGCGGTATTCTGGTCAGCCGTTGGGTAACCGACTGGTTTACCAATAAAAAACGCCACCTCGAATATTTTACACCTATTTCCCGCCGTATTTTCCAACATGCCAATTTCAAGTTCATTGAATACAGGAAAGTGGCCTATGGTATCTCTTTGCTGGTTCTTGCTTTGGGTATTGGCGCTATCTATAATGGATTTGACCAGGGTGTAGAGTTCAAGGGAGGCAGAAGCTTTATTGTTCATTTTGATCAACCCGTCAATAACCATGTAGAAAAAATAAGGCAAGACCTGACAACAGTGTTTGGTGAAGCTCCCACAATTAAAACTATTGGCAGTAACAATCAACTGGACATCACCACCACTTACCGGATAGAAAATGCGGGAAAGAACGTCCAGTCGGAAGTGCAGGAAAAACTAATGGCTGGTTTACACAATTTCCTTCCAGCCAACATCACTCCACAGCAATTTGATACAAAATATAAAATTGGTTCCACAACCGTACTTCCTACCATTTCCAATGAATTGAAAAATGATGCCAAATGGGCTACTTTCTGGTCTGTCCTCATCATTGCCCTGTATATCTTTATCCGCTTCAGAGACTGGAGGTATTCATTGGGAACCATTGTGGCCTTACTTCACGACGTTCTGGTAACATTGGCTGTATTTTCTTTCTTCCGTAATATTGTTCCATTCCCGCTTGAACTGGACCAGCATTTTATTGCTGCCATACTTACCGTAATCGGCTTTTCCATGAATGATACGGTGATTGTTTTCGACAGGATCAGGGAATACAGCCGTCAAATGGTAGGTGCCCCCAAATCCACGGTGATCAATAAAGCTATTAATGATACACTGAGCCGTACTATCATGACTTCACTCACCGTATTTGTAACCATACTCATTCTATTCCTTGTAGGTGGTGAAGTGACCAAAGGTTTTGCTTTTGCGATGTTGATCGGTGTCATTACCGGAACCTATTCTTCCATATTCGTGGCAGCACCGGTGTTGGTGGACCTGGGTGGTAAAAAAGCCCTGGGCAGTGAAAAAAATAGTGTTCCAACCAGTAAAGTGGTTGCTAGGCCTGCTAGAGTAAAGCCATAAAGGGATGAATGAGGAGGAACACATCAGGGGGTTCTTCTTCATTCATTACGCCATAAATTTTAATAAAATTTACAATTAATTACAGCTTCGCATAAAGATGGTGCGCCTTGGGAATATGCCTGCAGTTACACGGCGAAAGAGGTTCCACATCCACACGTAGCTGAAGCATTAGGGTTACTGAAGGTGAAACCTCTGCTGTTCAATCCGCCTTTCCAGTCGATCTGCATACCATATAGATACATCTCATGTGATTTGTCCATGGTAAAATGGATTCCACCGTTTTCATACAGCGCATCCACTTCTTTCGATTTATCAAAACCCAAAACATAAGATAGGCCTGAGCAGCCACCTCCTTTCACACCGATCCTCAAAACCTGATTTTTGTCAAATCCAGGCTCGTTCATCAGCCGCTGAATTTCGGCAATTGCTCCCTGAGTAAATTGTATGGGGGATTGTAACATGGTTTCCATCATACAAATTTATCCAAAGAAATGGCACCTTACAATAATCCTGTTTGGAAGGGCTAAGTTTGACGGGATGATAACATTTCCACGATTGAGGTGATATTTGCAGGCGATCAGCTTTCCTCAATTAAAACCTGCAGATTGCTGATTCCTATTATTTTTGCGGATCAACAATTTTTCATGGAAGAATCAACCATCAGCCTGATCATTTCAATTGCCGCGCTGCTTATTTCATTTTTTCTTTTTTTTCTTTCAAAGCCTTGGAAAGAAGAGAAACTACCAGATGATCATTTTACCACCAGGCCTTTACAACTTCAGGCCTATGAAAGGCTGGTGCTTTTATGCGAGCGGATTTCACTTCCCAGTTTAATCAGTCGGGTGAGCCAACCTGGACTCACCGCCAGGGATATGCAGGTTTTCCTGATCGAAAGTATCAAACAGGAATACGATTACAACATTTCACAACAGGTATATGTCAGTATGATAGCCTGGGATGCGGTGCGCAATCTCAGAGACCAAAGTATGCTGGTGATTAACCAGTTGGCTAATGTTTTACCTGCCGACGCGCGTTCTTCTGATCTGAATAAAATGCTTTTGGAAGTCATCATGAATCAACAGGAAAAAGCTTTGCACACCGTAGTGCTGGAAACACTCAATTTTGAAGCGAAACAATTACTCAAGTGAATGTAGAATATTTGAACAATACACCATGAAACAAGTAGTTACTCCGCTACGCGAAGCACTTTGATATATCCCTAGTTATCGGAATAGAAAGTAACCCGGCCTGACCCCATCATTAATCTTCGCATTCAATTATTCAATTCATCAACCTACCATGAGCGAAAAAAAAATAAGGCATCTACCGGTTACAGAGAATGAAAAAGTGGTTGGCATTATTTCTATTGGTGTCGTGGTCACCGCCATTATCCATATGCAACAGGAAACTATTGATCACCTGAAGAATTATATTTCGCAATAGACGTTTGTTGTTTGTGGTTTGTGGTTCTTTCTGATCAAATAGTTTTCTACTAATTTTGAACTCCTTAAACAACAAACAACAAACTATAAACTCTCTTTTTCCTTCACCAGTACCAGGTCTTTTATAGCAACTGTGATAGGAACATTACCTACCTGTATCACGGCTTTTTTTCCACGCAGTTCCTTAACAGTACCCACCTGCCTGTTCTGT
>JANLYU010000078.1:0-3652 GCA_031365785.1 Flavisolibacter sp.
AATAGATTATAAACTTTTTTAAAAAAAAATAATAAACTTCTTTTTATGGAATTAAAAACCCTAATTTTGGTTCATACTAGTGTTGAAAGTTTGATCGATTATCAGAACACTGCTCCCACTAACCATTAATTCTACTTACAACCTGTTGACTTACTAACCCGAAGTAGTCAAATAACAACCTTAAAAGGAAACGTATATGTATTCGTATGGATTGCTCGAGTCAGGATGTTACTACCTGATACAGGAAGAAGTAAATTCTCCGGTTGAACTGATCAAAGTGACCATGGAGTCCGACCACTGTATGTACATCATCAAATACCTGGATGAGCAGGCCACGTCCTGGAAGCGCAAGAATGACAAGCTCCACGACATTCTGGAATGCCTCAGTGATGAGATGGTAGGCGCCTGGCAGAAGCACTATAATGAAGAAACTTACTACGAAGAAGATGAAGATTAATGGCTGGTAGCAGAAACTACTGTTCCCCGCTCATTTGCTACGAATGATTTAATTTAATTGTTAAATCATTCATATGCCATCTTTTTCTTTGGGTAGAACAACATTTTCATTCCTGTTGGTATTAGTTGCGTGTTCCGTACAGTCACAGGAAAATTTACCACAGGATTATCTATCCATTTTATTTCATAAAGACAGGAGAGCTGCAGCCAGGCAACTCATGCCCGCTAATTCTGTCATGGTTGTTTTTGCTGCCCCTACCCGCACCTATTCCAACGACGTAGATTACTTCTACCACCAGAATCCCGACCTCTATTATTTTACGGGTTATAAAGAACCTAATGCCCTGTTACTGATCTTTAAAGAGCCACAGATCTCTAATGGAAAAAACTATACTGAGCTGTTCTTTATTCAAAAAAGAAATGCGGATGAAGAAAGATGGACTGGCAGAAGGCTGGGTACCGAAGGTGTTCAGACGAAATTGGGAATACAGGAAGTTTTTAATGGTGAAGAATTTTTTGCCAGGGATATTGACTTCGGCAAATTCGACAAGATTATTTTAGACAATCTTCCTGATGAAGGTGGCCGCAATAATTATCCAGCCAGTCTTACCAAAATGGTATCATTTTTCAAAACAAAGGCAGGCCTCCCTGATGATTTCGATCGTGCACTCAATAATTTTTTCGACCAGCTGAAAAATAACCTCACCGGTTCCCGACTGCAGTTTTATCAGGAAAACCTGAAGCTGCGCATGAAAACCAATCCAAAATATGCGAACCAACCGCTGGTCAATCAATTCCTCGAACTAAAAGATACGGCTGCAATACCGGCATTTATTGAATTGCTGGATGAAAGAAGATTCAACACCTTGCTTTTTCGCCAGATCACTGCAGGACTCAGGGAGGTAAAATCGGCAGAAGAACTGGGCCTGATTCGCAAGGCTGTTGAGATTTCTTGCCTGGCGCAAAATGAGGTGATGAAATCTGTAAGGCCAGACATGTCTGAACTGGAAATTCAGGGTTTGCATGAATACATTCACAAAAGATACGGAGCTGAGAGTGTGGGTTATGGATCCATTGTGGGAGCCGGTGAAAACGGCTGTATTCTGCATTATATGGAAAATACAAAAACGCGTGTGGGCAATGATCTGATCCTGATGGATGTCGGTGCTGAATACCATGGCTATACTGCGGATGTTACCCGTACGGTGCCTGCAGGAGGAAAATTTTCAAAAGAGCAAAGGGCCATTTACCAATTGGTGTATGCCGCACAGGAAGCTGCCTTCAAGCTGCTCAAAGACGGGGCTGTGTGGTCGGATGCCGGTATCGCTGCCAAGGAAGTCCTGGCCAACGGCTTGCTCACACTGGGCATCATTAAGAACAAAACTGATGTTGGCAAATATTATCCTCATGGACTTTCCCACCATATTGGCTTGGATGTACATGACAAAAGCATATCGACAACACTCAAAAAAAATATGGTCATCACCATTGAACCAGGAATTTATATTCCAAGCGGAAGTCCATGCGATAAAAAATGGTGGGGAATTAGTGTACGCATTGAAGACGATGCATTGATTACGGAAAACGGGTATGAACTCCTTTCCTCCTTTGCCCCCCGTTCGGCGGAAGACATAGAGAAAATGATCGCGGAAAAAAGTGTGCTCGATAATTATAAATTGCCGGCGCTCCGGTCTTCTCAGAAAAAGACTTTTTAATAGGCGTTCACCTTAAAGGGTCGGGTTGGATGATTTTTTTAATTCAGTCTGACCCGCCTCAGCTCCAAAAGGTTCAAAGCATTGGGCTGGAATCCGGTCACATTGGGTTGCACCAGGTGAACCACCACATCATACCAAAGCGGCACCACAGGGGCATCATCCATCATGACCTGGTCAGCCTGCCTGTACAACTGATAACGAACTGAATCATTGGTTTCTTCCAGGGCTTTTTCAAACAAAGCATCAAATCGTGAATTATTATACCTGGTATAATTTGGGGGGGCAGGATTTTTAGAATAGAATACTGATAAATAATTTTCTGCATCAGGATAATCTGCGATCCAGCTACCGCGAAAAAAAAGAGTGTTGGAGTTGGAGGTCAGTTCCAGCAGGTAAGATTTCTGTATAACATCCACCTGAACACGAATGCCAATCTCCTCCAGTTGCCTGGCCACATAGCTGGCGATCTCCGCGTAGATGGGAATGGTTTGTAACAAAATAGGCTTCCCTCCAGAAGTGTAGCCTGCTTCTTTGAGCAGTTGGCGCGCCAGCAAAGGCTGATAGGAATAACCTTTTACCTGTGTAGAATCGAAAGAAGGAAGGCCAGTTGGTACAAAACCAGATTGAGCAGGTATGCCCAGTGAATTGCGGAGGTATAACACCATCTTCTGGCGGTCAAAACCATAATTGATAGCCTGCCGGATCTTTTTTTCTCTGAGCGGCGAATGTTGCACCAGTTTATTTTCCTGATCCACCAGAATTCCGAAGTATTCAATGTTGAGATAAGGATGCGTTTGTAATTGTATTTTATTTTTCCAGGCCGCCCGCAACTGCCCTTTTTTGGTAAGTACTTCATCTTTAAAGGAAGCATCGATGTCATTGATGAAATCCAATTTTCGCTGTCTGAATAAAAGAAATTCAGTAGCCCTGCTGTCAAAGAAACTTACTTTGATCCCATCCATGTAGGGCAGGCGTTTCCCTTGTTCATCCGTTTCAAAATAGTTCCTGTTTTTTTTCATCACCAGTGCCTGTCCTTCTTCCCATGCCACAAAACTAAACGGACCGGTTCCTACCGCATGCCTTCGGAAATCATTACCATATGTCCTGATGGCTTCCTCAGGTACAATGGAACAATATTGCATAGACAGAATCCCCAGGATGGGTTGATACGGTTTCAGAAGTCGAAGTTGAAACACAGAATCACTGACCACGTGCCAACTATCAACTGGTTCCAGTTTATTATTGAAGATCCAGGCACCCGGACTAGCCGTTACTTTATCAGTGATACGTTTCAGACTGAAGGCCACATCAGAAGCTGTCATTTTTCTGCCTTTCCCACCTGCGAAACAGGCATCATCATGAAAAAATACGTCTTGCCGCAAGAAGAAAGTATAGGTTTTTTTATCCGGTGAAACCGTCGAGTGAAAATCATCAGGAGCGATCCATGTCTTCTTAATCAAGATACTTTCCGGAAGGTGCCC
>JANLYU010000084.1:0-2801 GCA_031365785.1 Flavisolibacter sp.
CATTCAGACAAAGAAAAAGAAGATCACCGAATGCGGCGGCTTCCTGAAAGGTTCCCTGTTGCGCACGTTCCTTGACACTTTTAACCCAGGCTGCGGCTTTTTCGTTGGAAGAAGTCCGGCTTCCCATCATCACGTGATGACCTTTTGCTATCAGGGCAGAAGCAATAGTTTCTCCTACCATTCCGGTACCTAATACGCCTATATTCATAGCTTGTTTTATTTTCAAAATTAGTGGAAGGTGAATACAACTGTTTCTTTGCTAAAAGGCTTAGTTTTGAAAAACCAGGGCTACCTGTTCATGATAACCAGCTTCCCATATGTCTAATCAAAACGTAAGCACAGAAGAGGGCCTCTCGGCGGCGGATAAGGAATTTGAAAATGGAATCCGTCCCCGACAGATCGATGAATTTGCGGGGCAACAGCAGGTCATCGACAACCTGGTCATTTTTATAAAAGCGGCCAAAATGAGGGGCGAGGCACTGGACCATGTGCTTTTTCACGGTCCGCCCGGATTAGGAAAAACCACCCTTTCCAGGATTGTCGCGAATGAACTGGGGGTAAATATCCGGGAAACATCAGGACCTGTAGTAGAAAAACCAGGTGACCTGGCAGGTTTGCTGACTAACCTGGAACCCAACGATGTGCTTTTCATTGATGAAATACACCGGTTGAGCACTGTAGTGGAAGAATATTTGTACTCTGCCATGGAAGACTACAGGATCGATATCATGATCGACAGTGGTCCCAATGCCAGAAGCATTCAGATCAATTTAAATCCATTTACCCTGATCGGAGCTACCACCAGAAGTGGTTTGCTCACTGCTCCATTATTGTCGCGCTTTGCTATTAAATCAAGGCTTGAATATTATACGGCCGATACCCTTAAAAAAATTATTCTCAGGTCCGCAGCAATTTTGTTGGTGTCTATTTCATCAGAATCTGCAGGAGAAATCGCACGAAGGAGCAGGGGTACTCCCAGGATTGCCAATGGATTACTAAGACGAGTGAGAGATTTTGCCCAGGTTTTGAATGATGGACAGATTGATATGGGCATCACTCAGCATGCCCTGAAAGCACTCAATGTAGATGAACACGGACTGGATGATATGGACAACCGGATTCTATCCTGCATCATTGAAAAATTCAAGGGCGGTCCCGTCGGAATTACAACCATTGCCACTGCAGTGGGTGAAGAAGCCGGAACGTTGGAAGAAGTGTATGAACCCTTTTTAATTCAGGAAGGCTTTCTCAAACGAACACCACGAGGCAGGGAAGCCACTGCAAAAGCCTATGAGCACCTGGGGAAAAAGCCATTCGGAAAATTGGATGAAAACATGCTTTTTCCAGACTGATGCTGTTGGCAGATCAGTAGGAAAGTGTAGATTATACTTAGCTGTTGTATGGTATACCAGAAATTTCATCCGGCTGAATTATTGGCTCCTTTTGTGGAATGTTATTTTATTTGGGAATCAGAAAACACCACTCAGGAACTGGTGGTCGAGTCGCCTCCGAATTCATTTTGTTCTCTGGTAGTTAATTATGGAGATCCTTATTTTCTTCAAAATAAAAAATATCAAAGGCTTTCCGTGCCACCTCAGTTTATTTCCGGATTATCTATTTACAGCTATCAACTTTTTCTTAAGGGAACGATTGGTATTGCCGGAATAGTATTGAAGCCTGCCGCTCTTTCTACACTTTTTGGATTGCCATCATTTGAATTCACGGAGGAACGGAAAGATCTGTTGAAGTTGCTCAAGCAGACGTATGTGCAGGAATATGTAGAAAATATAAAAAAAGCTTCAAGTGCTGTGGAAAAAGTGAAGTTAATGGAGGACTTTCTTCTTCACCACTATCGGATCACCAGGCCTGAACCAGATTATATAGACTACGCCGCCAACCTCATTGTAGAAAAAAATGGGATGCTGCAGGTGTATGATCTTCTGCCAAACAGCTGCATGTCCAGGCGCACATTTGAAAGAAAATTTTTTCATAAGGTTGGCCTGAGTCCAAAATATTATGCCCGCATCCGAAGGATTAGTTATGTATGTAACCTGATTGCAGGAAAGAAAAAAGTGAACTGGCCGGATGTATTTTATGAAGCTGAATATTTCGACCAGGCTCATTTTATAAAAGATTTTGAAAATTTTATTGGACGAACCCCCCAACAATACTTAAGAGAAAATACAGAACTGGCTAATTATGTAGAAAAGCCCACAACACAGGTCCTCCATTAAACGATACAGTATAGCAAAAAGTTGTCGCAATTTTACAATGTATCATCCATCTTACCTTCTAGGTTTACAGTAAATAAGAATATGAAAATATTTTTGCTGATGGCCATCCTTTTTTTTGCCTGTAATTCCACTTCTAAAATAGAAGGAAGGCAATACCCAATTGATGAGGAGAAAGAAAAAGCTGCCATGCTGAAAGTGATAGAATCAGAAACGGAAAATTTTTTTAAAAGGGACTATCAGGCGTGGAAAGATAATTTTATTCATAAGGATTACGCCTTCCAGGCCTGGAACAATGGTAATGGTACTATAGATGTAAAAGTAGGATGGGCTGAAGTCAATGAAAAGTTGGGAGCCTATATTAAAAATCATCCCTTACCGCCGGGCAGCACGAGCCATCCGAAGGTGGAACGGAAAAATATGATCGTGCAGCGACCACATTTTCATATTCCACTTGAATACCGCAGGAAAAATTGACGATATCAAAATTGAATGGGACCACGAAGATTTGAAAAAACAATTGAGCTAATTGTAAATTCAATATTTCTGCCATCATTTCTCTAAAGCAAT
>JANLYU010000146.1:0-4947 GCA_031365785.1 Flavisolibacter sp.
ATGGTTGTTTTTTCCAGTGTGATCTGTTATCTGCTGGCACCGAAAGTGGTGGAGTTTAACTGGACGATGATCATGCTGTTGTTTGCAGGTGGCTTTCTGGTTACAGGAAGTGCCAATGCCATCAACCAGGCAGTGGAAAAAGACACTGATGCCCTGATGAAGAGAACGGCGAAAAGACCGGTTGCTTCAGGAAGGATGTCTGTACAGGAGGCCTGGATTTTTGCTGTGGTTACCGGCATAATAGGTGTTTTTATCCTGGCGTATTACTTCAATACGCTGAGTGCCGTACTAGCTGCGGGCAGCTTGTTTTTATATGGCTTCATTTATACGCCATTGAAAAAAGTAAATGCTATAGCAGTTCTGGTCGGTGCCTTTCCGGGAGCACTACCCTGTTTGATCGGATGGGCCGCCGGAAACGATGGTATCTGGGATAGCGGGCATGGATGGAAAGACTACGGGGGTTGGATTCTTTTTGGTATCCAGTTCCTTTGGCAATTTCCTCATTTCTGGGCCATTGCATGGATTGCACACCGGGATTATTCCACTGCTGGATTTAAGTTGTTGCCTTCGGAAAAAGGACCTACTAAATTCACGGCGTTGCAAACTATTGTGTATGCTTTGTTGCTGATTCCGGCAAGTGTTCTTCCTTACCTGGTAGGGTTAACCGGAAAAAGCAGTCTTATCGTGGTGATGTTAGCCAATGCATTTCTGATCCTTCAATGTATCAGATTGTACCGGGAAATGGATGTAAAGGCGGCAAGAAGGGTCATGTTTAGCAGTTATGTGTATTTACCTGTTGTGTTGCTGGCCCTGCTGGCAGATAAATCATGGTAGTCAATTGCACCAGCAAATTTTTTGGATAAATGTTTTGTAAGTAAAAAAACGGATGATCATATTATGTTTGGAATATTTTAGATGTTGATGTTTGAAATAATAAGATGATGAATCATTCATGAATTTTAAATCAGCAATCAGGCATTGATCAATGGTAACGAATATCAATTTAAAGAACACAGGAAGTAATCCGTCGGCGGAGAGGAATAAACTACACCCTCATAAATTTATCATGTGGGTGGCCATCGCCGCCATTATCATGATGTTTGCGGGGTTGACCAGTGCCTATATAGTTAAAAGCGGACAGGCCAACTGGGTAGGGGTAAAAACACCTTCCATATTTTGGGTTTCCACCGCAACGATCCTGATCAGCAGCATCTCCATGCAAGGTGCCCTGAGGGCTTTCAAACAAAGAGTCATGGGACAGTTCCGGATACTATTGCTTGCTACGCTCGTCCTGGGAATTCTCTTTGTGGTATTGCAGGCAATCGGGTTCAATCATTTATGGAATCGCGGCGTTCGTTTTGAAGGCGCCGGCGCCGGCCAGTTCCTTTATATTATTTTCGGTCTGCATGGCCTGCATGTATTAGGTGGGATCACAGCACTGATCATCATGACTTCGAAACAATTTTTCAGTAAAATAAGAAGTTACGATGCTACTCCGGTGGAAGTGATGACCACCTACTGGCACTTCGTAGACCTGCTGTGGTTGTATTTATTGATATTTTTTATTTTGATCCGATAACCAGTAACCAGATACAAGTAACTAGCAATCAGTAACCAGTAACCAGCAACAAGTAACTAGGATATGTCTACAACTATCGCAACAACGAAACCGAATTGGTGGAATGGAGGTAAAAGTCCCTTCAACCTGGAATATGGGAAACTGATGATGTGGTACTTTTTGATGAGTGATGCCTTCACCTTTGGAGCATTTTTGATCTCTTATGGT
Organism: Flavisolibacter sp.; assembly: GCA_031365785.1. Lineage (GTDB taxonomy): Bacteria > Bacteroidota > Bacteroidia > Chitinophagales > Chitinophagaceae > Flavisolibacter. The sequence goes on from JANLYU010000146.1 coordinate 1,787, forward strand.
ACCGTCAGGTTTTCCAGTAATTCCTGGCCCGATCCAAACCATGTATTCAATGCATTTCCTGGTGCAGGACATTCCAATTTGCCACTGGCATTTGTAAGCCTTATGACTTTTATCCTGATCATCAGTTCTGTGACTATGGTGCTTGGCGTTCATGCCGGACACAACGGAGACAAGAAAGGGGTTACCAAATGGCTGATCTGGACCATTATTGGTGGAATCGCCTTTCTTTCCTGCCAGGCATGGGAATGGACCCACTTACATGAAGAAGGCGCGTGGTGGGGACGCAATCCTTTCCCCAACGCGAATGGAACAGTAGCTTCGACCAACTTTACCAATTTCTTTTTTACCATTACAGGATTTCATGGCTTCCACGTTTTTTCCGGTGTGATCATTAACATCATTATGCTGATCATGACGCAGAAAGGTGTATTTGAACGCAAGGGACATTACCTCATGATAGAGAAAGCGGGTTTGTACTGGCACTTTGTAGACCTGGTGTGGGTGTTCGTTTTCTTATGCTTTTACCTAATTTAACTGATTGAACAATATGGAACATAATACAGCAACTTCTGAAATAAGTTTTCATCATGCACCCCATTCCGATGAGGATTTCAAGAAAAGGGTCAGGAAAACCACGATCCTTTTGTCGGTGATTACCATCATTGAACTGGGAATAGGACTTTCTATTTATACCATTCACAAGGGCGAAAACCCAAATGCTTTCCTGGTTTTATTATTCAAAGGGGTAGTGTGCATACTGACGCTTGCTAAAGCATATTATATTGTAACAGTTTTTATGCACCTCGGAGATGAGATCAGGAATATGATCATGACGATTGTGGTACCCTTGATGCTTTTTATCTGGTTCATCGGAGCTTTTTTATGGGATGGAAATTCCTACAGAACCAACCGCAATACCTATGATGAGCATTATAAACACCAAACACTAGACAAGCCTGCGCCATCAGAAGATACCCTCCATCATGGTTTTGGGGGCTGATAATTACAGAGTAACCATACTAATTTGATAATTGTTCTTCTTTCTGTTCCAATAGAATGCACACCTTTGTATCGTAAGATTCAGATTAATGATCCTGGTGACCTGTATGTATGAATAAAAAAGCACTCTATGGCCTGCTGATTGCAGTGCTGATACCTCTGATAGGTTACCTGTATGTAAAAAATTTCAGTGAAAGGGCGGTGGTGATGCCACGGCATTATCTTCCGGATTCCATCATCACCGTTACAAAAAATGGAAAGGAAATCACCGACACCTTATGGCACCAGCTCAAAGATTTTCATTTAACCAACCAGCTGGGTCATCCTGTTTCCTGGAAGGATATGCAGGGGAAAATCGTAGTCAGTGATTTTTTCTTTACGCATTGCCCCAGCATCTGCCCCAATATGACCCGCAGCATGAAACTGCTTCAGGATGTGATCAAAAGTCCTGAGAAGGTGGGTGACCGCGATCCTGATTTTGTAAAATTTCTATCCTTTAGTATTGATCCGGAAAGAGACAGTGTGGAAGCTTTGAAAAAGTGGAACGACCGGTTTCAGATCAACCCTGAAGAATGGTGGCTCCTGACAGGTGACAAAAAAATAATTTATGAAATGTCTCTGAAGGAAATGAAGCTGGGCTTAGTGGATGGAGGAGAAATAGATACCAGCTTTTATCATTCAGACATGTTTGTTTTGGTGGATACCAACCACTATGTGCGGGGTTATTACCATGTTCTAAAAGCCGACCGTTCGGTAGATACGGCCACACTCACCCGGCTGGCTGAAGATATGGTGCTGTTGTCACTGGAAAAAGATCCAAAAAGAAAATCGCTTCTTGCTGGCAAGCTGGAGCTGATCGCCATTGTATTTAGCCTGGCTGTTATTATTCTAATCTTGTTTTTTACAATTTTAAAAAAGGAAAAAAACAATTATGAGTTTCATGTTAATAAAGAATGATAAAAAAGCAAGGATTCTCATCTTTTCTTTCTCAGCAATCGTTTTTGCAGTGGTTTCCATGCTGGGAAAATATAAGCTGAATGTAGACCTGGGTTTTGATGAGCACATTTTTGCCAAAGCAAATGCAATGATCAATACCGTAGTAGCGTTGCTGCTGGTAGCTGCGTTAAGGGCTGCGAAGAATAAAAATTTCATCCTTCACCGGAATATCATGCTTACGGCCATGTCCTTGTCGTTATTATTCCTGGTGAGTTATATCTGTCATCACCTTTTTGCAGGTGAAGCCAAATTCGGCGACGTAGATCACAATGGTATTTTGAATGCAGATGAAAAACTGTCCGTTGGTGCTTTACGATATGTATATTATGTGCTGCTGGGTACACACATTGTTCTGGCAGGGATTGTGCTGCCGTTTATCTTATTCACCGCCTACCGTGCTTTGGTCAATGAAAATGCAGCACACCGGAAACTGGCCAAGTATACGTGGCCGATGTGGATGTATGTGGCTGTTACCGGGCCTCTGGTGTATATAATGATCAGCCCTTATTATTGAAGACGGACTTTAAAAATTTGTTTTAAATGTTAAATGCTAAATGATAAATGTTGAATGACTATGAGATTGAGATCGCAGGTATGATGATGAAGATTATGCTGAATATTAAATGATAAATGTGGAATGATTGGGGGATGGAGATCGCAGGAAGGGATAATGAAATTTTATTCATTTAACATTCAACATAATCTATAGCTCCTTCGCCGGATCCCAGAACAGTTTACGGAAGTCCTGCACCTGGTCATCTTTTACTTGGATACCTTCTTTTTGCAACAGTTCCATCATCGTGTCGGGTGTGGCAAAGTGCATTTTACCTGTCAGCAGACCCATACGATTTACCACCCGGTGCGCAGGCACTTTTGGCTTCACACGGTGCGCGCTGTTCATGGCCCATCCAACCATGCGGGCCGACATTTTAGTGCCCAGGGCTTCAGCTACAGCCCCATAAGAGGTGACCCTCCCTTTCGGAATTTGACGCACTACTTCGAACACCAGTTCAAAAAAAGATTCATCTTTCTTACCCGAAGGAGTTACACTTTTTGGTGTTTCTATTTTCTTTTTGTTGGCCATTATTTGGATGATCCTTTTGTATCCTGGTTTCGTTTGGCAAGGAGGGCGGACCTTTTAGGTTCCGGAACCGCTTTGTAATCAT